>NZ_LZMJ01000085.1:0-162691 GCF_001665495.1 Rhodococcus sp. 852002-51564_SCH6189132-a | reverse complement strand
GATGGAGCGGAGTACCAAAAATATTTGGCACTGACATTCATCGGCACACTGTTGAGTTCTCAAAGAACACGCACACATCATCACGCTCCGGACTGACGTCCGACCCGCTCTGAGGCAACTGTTCCAGCCTACTTCCTCATCCTCACGAACGCAAGTCCGTGTGGCTTTCGGAACCAGGGGCGGCTCGAAACCTTACCAGAAGGTTCGCAGCCATCACATTCGCAGGCGCCTTCGTCCAACCTCGTTGTCCCGTTCCTCTCGGCCCGGGTCGGTGTCCGTGTCGCTCTGACCTGGAATAAGTTACGCGAACATCTCCCAGAACACCAAATCGCCAGTTCAATGGCTGTTTCGATGGCCCGTAGCCCTTCACCGGAGGGGTAGGACGACCCCTCCATCGTGGTGCTCGTCGCGTCCGCTCACGGATCGTCCTACTTCTCGAGTAACGTTCACCGTTGAGCTGAGCGAGGAAGGGTGCCGTGACGTCGACGGGGAACATGGTGGGGTTGTTCGCCGGTATCGGCGGACTGGAGCTCGGACTCGGGCGACACGGGTGGAACACCGATCTCCTCTGCGAGATCGAGCCGGGTGCTCAGGCAGTACTACGTACGCGCTTCCCCGACGTTCCGCTTCATCCGGACGTCACGCGTCTCCGCTCTCTCCCCCGCGATACGGAACTGGTCGCCGCAGGCTTCCCGTGCCAGGACCTCTCCCAGGCCGGACGCACGGCCGGCATCACGGGATCGAAGTCCGGGCTCGTCGACGAAGTGTTCCGTCTCGTGAAGCGTAAGAACGGCCCGCGCTGGCTCGTCGTCGAGAACGTTCCCTTCATGCTGCAGCTCGGCCGCGGTGCGGCGATGCGTCACATCACCGACGCTCTCGAGGAGCTCGGCTACATGTGGGCCTACCGCGTCGTCGATGCCCGCGCCTTCGGTCTCCCCCAGCGTCGGCACCGCGTCCTGATGGTTGCCTCTCGTACGGACGATCCCCGCACGGTGTTGTTCGGCCAGGACGCCGGCATGCCCATGGAGGGCAATCCCGATCTGTTCCCCTGCGGCTTCTACTGGACCGAGGGGGTGCGCGGTCTCGGATGGGCAGTCAACGCCGTGCCCACGCTCAAGGGCGGTTCGACGCTCGGTATCGCCAGCCCTCCGGCCGTGCGACTGCCGTCCGGTGAGATCGTCACCCCCGGCCTGACCGACGCGGAGAGACTCCAGGGCTTCGACGCCGACTGGACGGCTCCTGCCGTCGAGGCCCCCGGTGTCCGCGCCGGACACCGGTGGCGTCTGGTCGGCAATGCGGTCAGCGTGCGGATGGCGTCGTGGGTGGGCCACCGTCTGAACAACCCCATCGCGTACAGCTCCGACCACGAGACCCCGCTCCTTCCGGGCGACACCTGGCCGACCGCCGCGTGGGGCGCCCGCGGACAGGCGTTCCGCGTGCACGAGTCGCAGTGGCCCGTTCAAGCTCCCTACGAGGACCTCGGCGGTTTCCTCCTCGACGCCCGTCTGCTGTCGGCGCGGGCGACGGCAGGATTCCTCCGACGCGCACGCTCCGGCAACCTGCGCTTCCTGCCCGGATTCCTCGAGGACGTCGAGAACCACCTCGAACGCATGGGTGGCTTCCCGCGAGTGGCGGCCTGAAAGACACCGTGATGGCGGCGTCGGATCGGCCCGGGACGGATCCGCGTACGAGTGCGCGGATGAGCCGGCAACGCCGACGCGACACCGTTCCCGAAGTGGCGTTGCGCAAGGAACTGCATCGCCGGGGGCGGCGGTTCTTCGTCGACCGCGCTCCTCTGCCGGGGATGCGACGCCGGGCCGACCTCGTCTTCCCTCGTCGTCGGGTCGCGGTCTACGTGGACGGCTGCTTCTGGCACAGCTGCCCGCAGCATGCGACGTTCCCGAAGAACAACGCCGAGTGGTGGGTGGCCAAGCTCGCTGCCAACGTGCAGCGCGATCGGGACACCGATGCGCGCCTGCAGGCCGCGGGCTGGACGGTGGTGCGGGTGTGGGAGCACGAGGATCCCGTCGTCGCCGCGACGCGCGTGGAGGATGCTCTGTCGGCTCCGCCGGAAACGGATGCGGGGCCGGCGCAGGGGTGATCCCCCGCACCGGCCCCTGGACCGATCCGATCAGCCCTTCGTGAGCTGTGCGTACCGGGCGACGTGCTGTTCGGCGGTGCCGAACTCGTACTCGATCGCGGTCAGTCGCTTGAAGTAGTGCCCGACGGCGAGTTCCTCCGTCATGCCCATGCCGCCGTGGAGCTGGACGGCGTTCTGGCCGACGAAGCGTGCCGCACGGCTGATCGTCGCCTTCGCGGCCGAGACCGCGCGTGCCCGCGTGGCGTCGTCGCTGTCGAGATGAAGAACGGCCAGGTAGACGGCGGACACCGCCTGCTCGACCTCCATGTACATGTCGACCATGCGGTGCTGGAGTGCCTGGAAGCTGCCGATGGGCTGACCGAACTGCTGACGCTGCTTGGCGTACTCGACGGTGTCGGCGAGCACCTTGCGCATCAGACCCACGGCTTCGGAGGACGCGGCGGCGGTCGCCTCGTCGATGCCGCGCGAGACGGACGGCCATGCGCTGCCCTCCTCGCCGAGCAACGAGTCGGCGGGTAGTCGCAGACCCGAGAAGACGATGTCGGAGGCGCGTCGGTCGTCGATCGTGCGGTAGGAGTGGATCTCCACACCGGTCGGCGGGTTCGTGGGGTCGAAGTCGACGAGGAACAGCGAGATGCCGTCGGTGTCGGTGCGCTCGCCCGACGTGCGGGCGGTGACGAGCAGGTGCGTTGCGAGCGGAGCGCTGGTGATGACGGTCTTCTCACCGTCGACGACCCACTCGTCGCCCTCGCGACGCGCGGTGGTGGACACGTCGTGGAGGACGTATCCGGAGGTGGGCTCGGTCGCGGCGAACGCCGTGACGGCTTCACCGGCAGCGATCGCCTCGAGGACGGACCGGGCTCGATCGACCCCTGCACGACCGAGCAGCCCGCCCCCGAGGACGACCGTGTCGACGTACGGTTCGATGACGAGTGCGTGCCCGAGCGCTTCGGACACCACCATCAACTCGACCGGTCCGCCGCCCATCCCCCCTACCTCTTCCGGGAGCGTGGCCCCGAGGATTCCGAGATCCTCGGCGAATGCCCGCCACACCTCCGGTTGCCAACCTTCGCCGGTGGTCGCGACCTTCCGGCTTTGCGCCAGGTCGTAGCGACCGGCGAGGAACTTGGTGACCGAATCGCGAAGGAGCTCCTGCTCCTTGCTCAAACCGAAGTCCATCAGAGCCCCAATGCTGCTTTGGCGAGGATGTTTCGCTGGATCTCGTTGCTGCCGGCGTAGATCGACCCGGCGCGGTCGTTGAAGTAACGCAGCGGCGCGACAGCCTGCCACTCCTCACCGCTGACGTAACCGTCGGCGGGCGGCACGTAGTCGGCCACCGGACCACCGGGCGCGGTGATGTGCGGCTGGTAGACCCGACCGCGCGGACCGGCCGCCTCGAGGGTCAGCCGGGTGATCGTCTGGCTGAGTTCGGTGCCCAGGATCTTGAGCATCGACGACGCGGGGCCGGGGTTCTTGCCCGCGGATAACGCTGCAAGAGTGCGGTATTCGAGGATCTCGAGTACGTCGGTGCGGATACGTGCCTCGGCGAGCTTGGCGGAGAACGCCGGATCGTCGATGAGCCTGCCACCCGACGGACCGGGCTGTTCGGCGGCCTCCTCGGCGATTCGTTCGGCCATGACCTGCAGGGCCGGCGCTGCCGCCGCTCCCCCGCGTTCGAAGACGAGCAGGTATTTCGCGACGGTCCAGCCGTCGTCGATTTTCCCGAGCACGTTCTTCTTCGGGACGCGCACACCGTCGAAGAAGACCTGGTTCTGCACTTCCTCACCGGACGTCATGACCAGAGGGCGGATCTCGATGCCGGGCGAGGTCATGTCGATGAGCAGGAAGGTGATGCCCTGCTGCTTGCGACCGGTCTTCGACGTGCGCACGAGCGCGAACATCCAGTTCGCCTCGGTGGCGTGCGTGGTCCAGATCTTGCTGCCGGTGACGATCAGGTCGTCGCCGTCGTCGACCGCCGCCATGCTGAGCGACGCGAGGTCGGAGCCGGCCTCGGGCTCGGAGTAGCCCTGACAGAAGAAGACCTCACCTGTGAGGATCCGGGGCAGGAAGTAGCTCTTCTGTTCTTCGGTGCCGTAGGCGACGATCGCGTGCGCGACCATGCGGATGCCCATCGGCGACAGGTTCGGGGCGCCCGCGAGGATCGACTCGCGGCTGAAGATGTAGTGCTGCGTTTGCGTCCAGTCGCATCCGCCGTACTCGACCGGCCAGGCCGGCGCCGCCCAACCACGCTCATGGAGGATGCGCTGCCACTCCATGCTCGCTTCGTGGTCGGAGTACACGCTCGTCGCGAGTCGGCCGGCCCGCCGCAGTTCGGGCGTCAGCTTCTCCTCGAGAAACGATCGCACCTCGTCTCTGAAGGCGGCGTCGGCCTCTGACCACGCAAGTTCCATGTCTTCTCCCCGCAGAGCGCGACCGCCGTTGCCGGACCATCGTGCGAATTCTCGTTAACTTTTTGAGAGTGGTACGAAATCTACTTCCACCCCAGCGGGCTCGTCAATAGACGGATATCACCTGCGGTACCGGCAGGATCTCCGACCGGGGACACGAACGATCGAGTCCCCGACTCCAGGTGGAGGGTCAGCTCGACACAAAGACGGAACGTTCACTCGTAGCGCAGGACCGGGGACGGTGGCGTTTCACCTCATGACTGCGGTCACACACTCTGATGGAACCTTGTTCTTGATAATGTAAACGTCACTCTTTCATCGTCGGCGCGCATCGAAAATTCGGAGGGCATTCGAGTGAAGTTCCGTAGCGGGACCGCATTCATGAAGGCCACGGAGATGCCGGCCGCCGCCCGCATGCTCGACGACGCCGGATTCCACGGCCTGCTCGTCTCGGACCACCTCATCTACCCGAAGGAGTTGAAGACGGTCTACCCCGGGCACGAGAGCGGCAAGCCGTTCTGGTCGCCGGAGACCGGGTCTCCATCGGACTGTCCGCGCGCCGATCGAGGACTTCGCCGGGAGGATCATCGCGAAGCCCACGTGAGCGCAACCGGAAACAGCAATCCTCGAACGAGAAAACCCTCACCGACAGGATCGATGAGGGTTTGGTCTGTGTGCCCGAACTGGTCGAACCTAGCCTGTCAGGCGTTTGCAGCCAGTTCCCGGCCCTGAAAGTACCTGGAGTGCGTGCGACGAAGCGTCTCGAGGGAGTCGCTCACCAGCGAAACAATCTCCACATCTTTGTCCGTTCGAGACTTCTCGAGCTCGAGACGCCGACGCATAGCAGCACGTCGTCCGTCGACGCCGGGGAATGACGTAACCGTCCGGTCGGCAGTCTTCCGGTTGTACTCGATCACGAAAGCCGTCACTGTTCCATCCCCTTCCGCTGTGCGTCTCGAAGCAGCTTCTCTACATCGTCGAGCATAGGAGAGAGTTCGGCTTCGTCTTCCAGCACCTTGCACCCGAGCTGGCGCCGTGAACCTCTGCCGCCAACTCGTCGTACCAGATCATGACGTCGTCGTAGTCGGGAGCGCCCTCCGGTGTCGCGACATTGTCACGGAGGCACTGGGCAAGAATCTCCATCTGTTTGTTGGACCAGGACCGATCTTGCACACACCCTCCTGTAGTCCGGGGAAGTCACGTGACGTCCCTTGCCGAGTGAAGATAGCCACAAAGATGTCGCTGAAGCCGGTCAGCAAGCCGTGTCGATTCTGTGTCGTGGCGACTCCGTAACCAGATACGAGAAAACCCTCACCGGAGTACCGGTGAGGGTTTTCGTGTGTGCGCCCGAAGGGATTCGAACCCCTAACCTTCTGATCCGTAGTCAGATGCTCTATCCGTTGAGCTACGGGCGCATGTGTATTCAATTGTCGTTGGTGACGCTACACCAACTGGCGGAGGCGAGAGGATTTGAACCTCCGGTCCCCGGTAAGGGGGACAACTCATTAGCAGTGAGTCCCATTCGGCCGCTCTGGCACGCCTCCTCGGGGATTCGATGCTCTCGAACCGCCGGATCGAAACATTACACATGCCCCCAGGGGAAACGCAAAACGCCTGGTCAGAGGCGTGTAGATGGACGGTCTCCCCCATCCTGCCGACCGGCGGTCACACGACGAGGCGCATAATCGGCTCGTGACTCCACAGACCCGCCCCGACCTCGAATCGATCCCCGCCTACGTTCCGGGCCGCTCGTTCCCCGGTGCGGTGAAGCTCGCCAGCAACGAGACGACCATCGGTCCGCTCCCCAGCGTCCGGGAGGCGATCGCCGACGCTGCCGCCGGCCTCAACCGCTACCCCGACAACAGCGCGACGGAGCTCATCGCGGCACTGTCGGAACGACTCGGCGTCCCGACCGAGCAGATCGCCGTGGGCTGCGGATCGGTGAGCCTGTGCCAGGAGCTCGTGCAGATCACGTGCGATGCGGGCGACGAGGTGATCTTCGCGTGGCGGTCGTTCGAGGCGTACCCGATCATCGCGGCCGTCGCCGGCGCGACCGCCGTGCGCGTCCCGAACACCGCGGACCACGGTCACGACCTGAAGGCCATGCTCGCCGCGATCACCGACCGCACGCGGCTGATCTTCGTGTGCAATCCCAACAATCCCACCGGGTCGCTGCTGGGCAAGGAGGAGCTCGCGCAGTTCCTCGACGCCGTCCCCGAGCACATCGTCGTCGCCCTCGACGAGGCGTACTTCGAGTACGTCCGCCCCGAGCCCGGTGAGGATCTGGCCGACGGTCTCGAGCTCGCGGAGGGTCGCCGCAACGTCGTCGTGCTCCGCACCTTCTCCAAGGCCTACGGTCTCGCCGGTATCCGCGTCGGATACGCGGTCGCCGACCCGTCCGTCGTGACGGCGCTGAGCAAGGTCCACACCCCGTTCTCCGTGAACTCGCTCGCCCAGACGGCTGCCGTGGCCTCGCTCGCCGCCGCGACCGAGTTGCTCGCGCGCACCGAGGGCGTCGTCGCCGAGCGGGAACGGGTCCACGCGGCACTCGTCGAGGCCGGCTACGAGGTGCCCACGAGTGCCGCGAACTTCCTCTGGCTGCCGCTGGGTGAACGCTCCGCCGCGTTCTTCGAAGCCGCAGCGGAGGCAGGCGTGGTGCTCCGCAACTTCACGGGCGAGGGCACCCGGGTGACGATCGGCGACCCGCATGAGAACGATCTCTTCCTCGACTTCGCAACCGGGCAGGGACGGGCACTCGCCGGCATCGGCTGATCCTGTGACGAGACCCAACCGTTATAGCTGGGTATCGGTGGCGTGATCCGGCCCTGACAGACTCGGGCGGTCGGATCGGGTCGGGTGGCGGAGGAACTGCATGGGGGCAGGCAAGGTGCGGCGCGCCCTGTCGACCTGCGCAGTCGTCGGCTCACTGGTCGCCTTCGGTGGTGCGGCACCTGCCGGAGCCGCGCCGACGAGCACAATCCCCTCGAACGCCGTCCCGCTCCGGGTGATCGCATTCGGCGACCTGCACGGAAATCTGCTGCCCCCGCAGGGACTGCACGGCGAGGTCGTCCGGTCGGACGGCGTCTCGGTCCCCGCGGGGGGTGCGGCCTATCTCGCCGCCTACGTCCGGCAGCTCAGGGAACAGGCCGACAACTCCGTGCTCTACGCCGTGGGCGACACGTGGGGTTCGTCGCCGCTCGAGTCGGGCCTGTTCCACGACGAGCCGACCATCGCCCTGCTCGACGAACTCGATCTCACCGCCGCGACCCTCGGCAACCACGAACTCGACCGCGGCTACGCCGAACTCGAGCGACTGCGGGACGGCGGTTGCCACCCGAAGGAAGGGTGCATCTACACCGAACCGTTCGAGGGCGCGAACTTCCCGATCCTCGGCGCCAACCTCACCACGACGGACGGCACACCGGCCGCACTCCCCTACAGCATCGACTACGTCGACGGACTGCCCGTGGGCGTCATCGGTGTCGTGCCGAGCAACACCCCCGACATCATCCGGCCCGACGCGATCGCGGGACTGCAGTTCGAGGACGAGATCGCCGCTGTCAACCGCACCGCCGACAGCCTCGGTGCGCTCGGCGTCCGTTCGATCGTGGTGCTCTACAAGGGCGACATCGGGGCCATCGACGGCGACGATCCGTGTCCGAGCGGGGACGACGGAGCGGCGGCGATCGCGACGTCCGTCTCCCCCGACGTGGACCTCATCGTCACCTCCGACGGCGACCGGCACTTCAACTGCACCTACACCGACCCGGCGGGCAGGCCGCGCACCGTCGTGCAGGGTGCTTCGCACGGGCGCATCCTGTCGGTCGCCGACCTCGTCATCGACCGGCAGAGCCGGGAGGTGCTGCGCGACCGAACCGTCGTGTTCACGCAGGTCGTCACGCACGACATCGATCCGGATCCGACCACTCTCGAGTTCGTCGACCGGGCAGTCGAGAAGTCGGCGGAGGTCGCGAACCGGTCCATCGCGCGCATCGGCGCCGACGTCACGCGCAGCGAGAGCCCGAGCGGAGAGTCGGCGCTGGGCAATCTGGTGGCCGACGCACAACTCGCGGCGACGCGGCATCTCGGCGCGCAGATCGCGCTGATGAACCCCGGCGGACTCCGCGGCGACCTCCTCGCCGGCGACGGCACCGTCTCGTACCGGGAGACCTACGCCGTGCAGCCCTTCGGGAGCATGCTGCAGGTGCTCGACCTCACCGGAGCCCAACTCGACGTGCTGCTCGAGCAGCAGTTTCAGGACAGCCCGGTCGGCTCGGAGGTCGAACGCATCCTGGCGCCCTCGCACAATCTGACCTACACGCTCGACCGCCTGGCGCCGCGCGGCGAACGGATCCGTTCGATCACGATCGACGGCGAGGCCGTCGACCCCGAGCGTGTGTACAAGGTCGTGATGAACAACTTCCTGGCCGGCGGCGGAGACGGTTTCACCGTGTGTACGGAAGCGCACGGACTGGTCGGCGCGGGCAAGGATCTCGACGCCCTCAACAACTATCTGGCGACCCGCTCACGCGTGGAGCCGCCGGCCGTCGACCGCATCCGCCTCCACTGAGACGGTGCCGTCGACGCGCGATCAGCGGAGTCGGAGTGCGTCGGCGAGGGTCGGCCACGCGGCCTTGATGTCGTCCTGCCAGTAGCCCCACGAATGCGTGCCCCACGGGCGGTAGACGACCTGCGCGGGGATACCGAGTTCGCGGAGGCGACGGTCGTAGGTGACGGTGCACACGAAGGTGCCGATCTCGAGCGGCGCGCCGACGGTGAGCACGTCCTGGCCGGCGCCGAGATCGTGCGGGCCGAGCAGGCCGTTGCCGGTGCTGAGGAAGACCTCCTTGCCGCGCAGCTTCTCGGCGTGCAGGTAGGAGTCGTGCTCCTCCCATCGGGCGTCGTCGGGCGGTCCCCACATGTTGTCGGGGTTGCCGCCCTTGTACGCGACGGTTCCGCGGACGGTGTCGCGGGAGCGGTCGCTGGAGGTGTCGTAGCAACCGCTGAGCGCCGCGACTCCCTGGTAGAGGTCGGGATTGCGGGTGATCAGGGACATCGCCCCGGTGGCGCCCATCGACAGGCCCGCGACGGCGTTGGTGCCGTTGCCGTCGAACTCGGCGTCGATCAGCGGGGGTAGTTCCTCAGTCAGGAAGGTCTCCCACTTGTTGATCCCGAGCACGGGGTCGGGGTTGTTCCAGTCGGTGTAGTAGCTCGCGGTGCCACCCACGGGAAGGACGACGTTGGTGTTCTTGTCGGCGAAGAACTCCGCGATGTCGGTGCGTTGGGTCCACGTGCTCTCGCGGAATTCGGACTCCTCGCCGGCGCTGACGCCGTCGAGCAGGTAGAGGGTGGGGCGCGGCCCCGCCGAGGCCGGGTGCAGCACCTGCACCGGCACGACCCGGTTCATCGCGGCCGAGTGGACGAACAGCTTCGTCTGCCTGTCGCCGACCCGCTCGACATGGTCGATCCTGGCCGACACCGGCTGCACGTGCGCCGGTTGTGCATGGATCGGTTGGGCATGGGCGATCGTCGTGCCGGAGACCGGCACCATCAGGGCCACCGCTACAGCCGCCGCGCGTCTCTTCACCATCGAACTCCCCGTCCCCCGACGACCTGCAGTGATCTCACAGTCACTACCTGTACCCGGTCAAGCGGACCTGCACGCGACCCTAATATTCACCCTCCTATTCGTGACGAATCGGAGGATCCACGGCCGCGTCGCCCCCGCCGGGCGGCGGGAGCGACGCGTGGGAGAGCTGTGTCGGTCAGCGGAGGTGGTGCACCTCCTGCAACCCGTAGACCGGGGTCGGGAGGCCCTCGTAACGCGCCTTGAGTTGCAGCGCCAAGTAGAGCGAGTAGTGCCGCGACTGGTGCAGGTTGCCGCCGTGGAACCACAGGCCGTCCTGCTGCGTGGGCTTCCACATGTTGCGCTGCTCACCCTCCCAGGGGCCGGGGTCCTTGGTGGTGTCGGAGCCCAGGCCCCAGCACTTGCCCACCTTGTCGGCGACCTCCTGCGAGATCAGGTCGGCGACCCAGCCGTTCATCGAGCCGTAGCCGGTCGCGTAGACGACGAGATCGGCCTCGAGTTCGGTGCCGTCCTCGAGGATCACCGACGTCTCGGTGAGTTCGCGGACGTTGCCGTGGGCGAGCTTGATGTCGCCGTTCGCGACGAGTTCCGAGGCACCGACATCGATGTAGTAGCCGGATGCGCGACGCAGGTACTTCATGAACAGGCCCGAACCGTCGTCACCCCAGTCGTGCTGGAAGCCCGCCTTCTCGAGCCGGTCGTAGAACTCGGCGTCGCGTTCGCGGATCTTCTCGTAGATGGGGATCTGGAACTCGTGCATGATCCGGTACGGCAGGGACGCGAAGGTCAGGTCGGCCTTCTGGGTGGTGACGCCGGCGGCGAGGGCCCGCTCGGAGTACAGGTCGCCGAGACCGAGATCCATCAGCGAATCGGACCGGACGATGTGCGTCGACGAGCGCTGCACCATGGTGACGTCGGCGCCCACCTCCCACAGGGCACCGCAGATGTCGTGGGCACTGTTGTTGGCACCGATCACGACGGCCTTCTTGCCGGCGTAGGCGTCCGGACCCGGGTGGGCGCTGGAGTGGTGCTGCTCGCCGCGGAACAGGTCCATGCCGGGGAAGTCGGGGATGTTCGGCTTACCCGACATGCCGGTCGCGATGACGAGCTGCTTCGGCCGGAGGACCACCGGTTCGCCGTCGCGCAGGACGTTGACGGTCCATTCGCCCGTTGCCTCGTCGTAGCTCGCGGAGGTGCACTCCGACTTCGACCAGTAGGGGACCTCCATCACCTTCGTGTACATCTCGAGCCAGTCCGCGATCTTGTCCTTGGGCGCGAAGACCGGCCAGTTGTCGGGGAACGGCATGTACGGCAGGTGGTCGTACCAGACGGGGTCGTGCAGACACAGCGACTTGTAGCGGCTGCGCCACTGGTCGCCGGGACGGTCGTGCTTGTCGAGCACGATTGCGGGAACACCGAGCTGACGCAGGCGCGCACCGAGCGCGATACCGCCCTGACCACCACCGATGATCACGATGTAGGGCTGACGCGTGTAACCGAGTTCGCGTTCCTCGATCTCGCGCTGCTCCGACCACGTGACCCTCTGCTTGTCGGCGCCGTGCTTCGTGCCGCGGGGACGACGCGTGCCCTTGTTCTCCTCGTATCCCTTCAGCTCCTGCATCGTGGTCAGCAGCGTGAAGGCGCGGTCCTGGCCGCTCTCCTCGTCGCGCTTGAGACGCAGGTGGCCGACGCCGCGACCGACCGCGGTCTCGAACGCGATCCAGGCGCTGAGTACGCCGTCGTCGTCGCTCGCTGGTTCGGTGGTGCGGAAGCCGCTGGGATCGGTGTCGGCGAGTCGCGCGTGCAGCATGTCCGAGACGCCCTCGCGTCCCTCGACGGTCTTGAGGTTCCAGGTGAAGGCGACCAGGTCGCGCCAGAAGGAATCGGTGCCGAACAGGCCCGCAGCGGCGTCGACATCGCGCTGTGCGAGGGCGGTTTCGAAAGCTCGCAACCAGGCGTCGACGCGTTCGTCGGGCGTCGCGGTGCCGGAGGTCGTGGGCTTGTCGAGGGTGTCGGTCATGGTGAGTCCTTTCCCGTGGTGATGTGATCCAGGACACTCCTCGCGGCCGGTTCCCCGCAAGCGTTGCGTCACGTTGCACGGCGCCCCACTTGTGGCGCAGCACACATTTGCCACCTATGCTCCGAGGACGACGACGAAGAGGAGACCGTGACCACGTTCAGCGCGATCGCGCCCGGCACCGACCTGTCGCGCTACGCGCGCGAGTTGACGCGGATGCACGACGCGGTCATCGGCGGCGCCCGGTCACCCATGCGACCCCGTCCGCTCGTGTCCCGTTCGTGGCAGCGCGTGCTCGACGCGGGCCTCGATCCCACCGGCACCAACGAACGCAGCCGGCTGCCCGTCGCGGAGATCGAGCGACGTCGCCGCGCGTCCGCCCTCTCCGCGGTGATCGGCGATCTCGAGCAGGTCATCACACCCGTCGCCGACGCCTCGCATCTGCTGCTGGTGGTGACCGACGCCGACGGCGTGATCCTCTGGCGCAGCGGTTCGGCACCGATCCGGTCACGCGCCGACGCCCTCGGTTTCCAGGAGGGAACTGTGTGGACCGAGTCGACCGTCGGCACGAACGCCATCGGCACGGCGCTCGCGGAGGCCGCGCCCGTGCAGTTGTTCTCGGGTGAACACTTCGAGACGACCCAGCATCCCTGGTACTGCACCGCTGCGCCGATCCACGATCCGATCCGCGGCGACCTGCTGGGCATCGTCGACGTCAGCGGTCCCGCGCTGACCCTGCACCCGGCCATCATCGCCCTCGTCGACACCGCCGTCCGGCTCGCCGAAGCACAACTGTGGCGACGGCACGAGGTGCGACTCGAACGGCTGCGCACCGAGGCTGCTCCGTTGCTGTCGTCGACGCGGGGACCGGTGCTGCTCGTCGACGAGGACGGTTGGGTCGCGCACGCCTCCGGTATCGCCGCCGAGCGGGTCGCGGTTCCGCGGCACGCACGCCCACTGACCGTTCCCGGTATGGGACTGTGTGTGCCCGAGCGGCTTTCGCACGGCTGGCTGATCCGCGGCGCGGCCTCGTCGTCGCGCATGCGGATGGTGCTGCACGTGTCGTCGTCGCCCACAGTGGAGGTCTTCGGGGACGACGACTCGTGGCACAGCATCGTCACCGCACGTCAGGCCGAGATCCTGCTGTTGCTGCACGAGCGCGGCCCGGACGGCATGACGGTCGCAGCGCTCAGCCGGGCCCTCTACGGGGACGACGACCATGCCGTGTCGGTCCGCGCCGAGGTGTCGCGACTGCGACGCGCGATCGGGGACGTGATCGAGAGCAAGCCCTACCGGCTCGCCACCACCGTCGACCTGTCGCTGGATCTCGGTGCGGACGAACGCCTCGCCGACTCCGAGTTCGTCCGCCGGTCGGGGGCGCCGGGGGTGCGGGCACTCGGCGTCTACCGCTGACACGGCCGGGGGCATGTTTCCGCCCCTCGGGGACCGGGAACGCACCAGTGAACCCAAGTCGCCGAACATGCTGGAGACACAATGACCGTTCTCGTCGTCACGGACAGCCCCGAAGGTCCGGCACAGAAGATCGCCCGGCTCGTCGCCGACGCGCTGGGAGAGCGGGACATCGACGTCACCGTCGGTGACACCTCCGATCTCGAGCGGTCGGAAGAGTTCGAGGGCGTCGTCTTCGGAGGCGAGGTCGACGCCGGCGAGTACTCGCCCGACACCGTCGAACTGTTGTCGTCGCGGGCCTCCGGGCTGAGTCAGCAGCTCGTGTGGTTGTTCGCGGTGGGCGACGAAAGCACCGAGGACACAACAGATCTGGTGTCCGAACTCGCCGCGCTCGACTACCGGTCGTTCAGTCCGTCCGCAGGCGAGGACGAGGTGCGGTCGTGGGCCGCCTTCATCGCCGACGAGATCGACGGACACAGCTGAACCCGCACGTTCACCCGAGCGAAGGGCCGCCATGCTCCACACGGATGTCGCACCGGGCGTGCATCGCCTCGCGCACGCCGACGTCAACGTCTACCTGATCGAGGACGACGCCGGAGTGACCGTCGTCGACACGGGACTACCCGCGACCGCTGGTCGCATCGAAGAGGCGATTTCACGCATCGGTCGCCGGATCGACGACGTGCAGGGAGTCGTCCTCACGCACGCCCACTTCGATCACGTCGGGTCGGCGAAGCGGCTGCGTGAACGGTGGCGGGTTCCGGTATGGGCGCATCGCGACGAGAAGTTCCTCGCCGCCCACCCCTATCGTTACCAGCACGAACGCAACCGGCTGCTCTATCCCGTTCGATATCCCGCCTGCATCCCCGTTCTCGCCCGGATGACCGTGGCCGGTGCGCTGTGGGTGCGCGGGGTCCACGACGTGACGCTCTTCCAGGACTCCCAACCGCTCGACCTGCCGGGCCGCCCCGTCCCCCTGCACACACCCGGCCACACCTACGGGCATTGCGCGCTGCATCTCCCGGACCGCGACACCGTGATCGTCGGCGACGCCATCGTCACCCTCGATCCGTACACGGGCAGGCACGGTCCGCAGATCGTCTCGGGTGCGGCGACCGCCGACAGCAGGACGGCCCTCGCCTCGCTGGCGGCCATCGCCGGCACCGGCGCGAAGCACGTCCTCGTCGGCCACGGTGAGCCCTGGCACGACGGTGCGGCCGTGGCCGTGGAACGAGCGGTGGCCGCCGGACCGAGCTGACAGATGTGATCGGTCCACGGGAACCGGGGACATGCCCGCACTGCGCGGGCACACCGGCCGCATGAATGCTCTCGGTGCCACTCTTCTGACCGGCGTCGCCGACCCGAAGCTCGGGGCTTTCTCACGGTTCGACGGAAGCTGGGGACGAGGGGCGCACCTGGATCCTCGAGGAGAAGATGGTCGCCACCCGGCGGTAGAAACGAGAAGAGGCTCCGACTCCCTGACGGGTGCCGGAACCTCTTCCGTGGCGGAAGCGGAGGGATTTGAACCCCCGTTGGTGTTACCCAAGCTCGCTTTCAAGGCGAGTGCATTCGGCCGCTCTGCCACGCTTCCGTGGCAGATCCTAACCGCTCCGCGCAAGCAGGGCATAACCGATTCGCGACCTCAGCGGTCGGCCAGAGTGTGCTCGACGCGCGCGAAGACCCGCGCCAGCATGTCGAGCTCGTCGGCCGACAGCAGGTCGATGAGGTAGTTGCGCACGTCGTCGACGTGGGTGGGGGCGGCCTCCGCCAGACGCCGCCTGCCTTCGTCGGTGATGGTGGCGAGCACACCGCGACCGTCGTCGGGGCACGAGCTGCGCACGACCATCTTCTCCTGCTCCATCCGCCGGATCTGATGGGTGAGCCGGCTGCGTGAGGAGAGCACGCCGTCGGCGAGATCGCTCATGCGCAGGGCGCCGTCGGGGGCTTCGGAGAGCATGACCAGGATCCGATATTCCGCCAGCGACAGGTCGTGTCGGTCGTTGAGAGACCGACTGAGGGCGCTCATGAGACGGTTGTTGCCGTCCATGTAGAGACGCCAGGCCTCCTGCTCCTTTGCGGTCAGCCACTTGGGTTCGTCTCGTTCGCTGGTCACGCCGGGAGTGTAATGCCGACGGCCCGATCCGGTTACCGCACGGTAGCTTCGAGCAGGTGAGCGCGCGGCGAGCGGCGTGATCGTCTCCTCACTGCCCCGCACGCGATAGCGTCGAACACATGTATGCAATCGTCGCCACCGAACCCGGTGGTCCAGAAGTTCTCCGGTGGACCGAGCAGCCCGACCCGGACCTGCCTCCCGGGCACGTAATTCTCGATGTCGCGGCGACCGCGATCAACCGCGCCGACCTGCTGCAACGGCGCGGCCTCTACCCGCCGCCCCCGGGGGCGAGCGACATCCTGGGCCTCGAATGCTCCGGAGTGATCTCCGAACTCGGCGAGGGTGTGACGGGCTGGAACATCGGCGACAAGGTCTGTGCCCTCCTCACCGGTGGCGGTTACGCCGAGAAGGTCGCGGTCCCTGCCTCCCAGCTGCTGCCCGTCCCGAAGGGCATGGACATCGCGGTCGCCGCGTCGCTTCCCGAGATCGCGTGCACGGTGTGGTCGAACGTCGTGATGACCGCCGGCCTGAAGCGCGGCGACGTCCTGCTCGTCCACGGTGGCGGCGGAGGCATCGGCACACATGCCATCCAGGTGGGCAAGGCGCTCGGCGCGAAGGTGGCGGTGACGGCCTCGGCCGGCAAACTCGACCGCTGCCGCGAACTCGGCGCCGACCTGGCGATCGACTACCGCGAACAGGACTTCGTCTCCGAGGTGCGCACTGCCTTCGGTGGCGCCGACGTGGTGCTCGACAACATGGGTGCGAAGTACCTGTCCCGGAACATCGACGTCCTCGCTCCGGACGGACGGCTCGTCGTCATCGGCATGCAGGGTGGCACGAAGGGTGAACTGCACCTCGGCAAGTTGCTCGCCAAGCGCGGTCACGTCATCGCGACCGGTCTGCGCGGCCGTCCGGACTCGGGGCCGTCGGGCAAGAGCGCGATCATCGACTCCGTGCGCGCCGATCTGTGGCCGCTCATCGAGGAGGCGAAGGTCCATCCCGTCGTGCACGCCGAGCTGCCGATCACCGAGGCGGCACAGGCGCACGAACTGCTCGACAGCCCCGAGACCGTCGGGAAGGTCGTGCTGCGGATCGAACGGAACTAGAGGTTGCGGAGCTCACGGACGAGCTGATCGACCTCGAAGCTCGTGGTGTAGGGGGCGAGGCCGATGCTCACCGCTCCCCCTTCGTCGCTGACGCCGAGGGAGTCGAGGAGCCGGCTCGATCCGCGGGTGCTCGCCACCGTCGCGATGCGGCGGTCGGCAAGATGCGCGGCGACCTTCTCGGCCGGGACCCCGTCGACGGTGAAGCTGAGGGTGGGGACGCGGCTCGACGCGCGGCCGAGCACGATCACGCCGGTGAGACTGTCGAGCTGTCGCATCAGACGGTCGAACAGCACGTCCTGGTAGTTCTGCATCGAGCTGATCGAGATGTCGAGACGCTCGCGGCGCGAGCCGGTGGCGTCGTCGTCCAGTGAGGCCATGAAGTCGATGGACGCGGGGATACCGGCGAGCAGACCGAACTGGTGACCGCCCACCTCGAGGCGTTCGGCGCCGCGCGCGTGCGGGTTCAGCGACATGGCCGGAACCCGTTCGAGATGCGCGGGGTCGGAGAAGACGAGCGCACCGATCTGCGGGCCGCCCCACGAGGCGATGTCGACGGTGATGACGTCGGCGCCGAGATCGTCGATGTCGACGTGGGCGTAGGGGGCAGCGCCCGCGGCGTCGACGACCATGAGCCCACCGACCTCGTGGACGAGATCCGCGACGACCCGCACGTCGGGCGCGGTGCCGACGATCGACGACGCCGCGGTGAGCGCGACGAGCCGGGTGGTGGGCGTGACGAGTTCCTCGTACTGCCAGGTGGGCAGCTCGCACGTCTCGATCTCGACCTCGGCCCAGCGCACCTGCGCGCCGTAGCGGCTCGCGACCCGCAACCAGGGAGCGATGTTCGCCTCGTCGTCGAGCCGTGAGAGCACCATGCCGGTGCCGAGCCCGAGGCGGGAACTGAGTGCTTCGGCGAGCCAGGCGAGCAACACCGCGTGGCTCGGGCCCAGGACGACCCCGTCCGGATCGGCACCCACGAGTTCCGCGACCGCGACGCGCGCCTCCTGGAGGATCGCGGCGCTGCGACGTGACGACAGGTGCCGTCCGGTCGACGACGCGGCCGAGTTGCGGAAGGCAGTGGACACGGTGCGCGACACCACATCGGGGATCTGCATACCTGCCCGTGGATCGAGATGGATCCACCCGTCCCCGAGCGAGGGGATCAACCCCCGGATCCGGGCAACGTCGTAAGCCATGGCAGACACTCTAGGTCCCGATGTCAATGGGACGCGCCGTACCTGCACTCGGCGTTGCCCTCTCGGTAGGCTCGATCGGGGTACCCGGCACTCCGGGTCCCTCGGGTAACCGGGCACCCCCGAGGTGGGAAAGGGAGAATGGAGCCATGACACATCCGGACAACGACCAGGTTCTCGTGATCGGCCCCGACGGCCGGCCCATCCGTGTCTCCCGCGAGGAGGCGGCCCGCGTGGAGGCCGACGTCCGGCCGGAGGAGGAGAAGACCGAGAACGGCGGCGAATCCCTGGCCGACATGGTCGAGCAGCCGGCGAAGGTCATGCGGATCGGCACCATGATCAAACAGCTCCTCGAAGAGGTGAAGGCCGCGCCGCTCGACGACGCCAGCCGCACCCGGCTCAAGGACATCCACCTGTCGTCCATCCGCGAACTCGGTCAGGGCCTCGCCCCCGATCTGCGGGAGGAACTCGAGCGGCTCGCGCTGCCCTTCGGTGAGGACGCGGTGCCCTCCGACGCCGAGCTGCGCATCGCGCAGGCTCAGCTCGTCGGTTGGCTCGAAGGTCTGTTCCACGGCATCCAGACAGCGCTGTTCGCTCAGCAGATGGCGGCTCGTGCCCAGCTCGAGCAGATGCGTCAGGGAGCGCTTCCTCCCGGCGTCGCGCAGGGCGGTCGCGGCCAGAACGATCAATCGTTTCCCGGTCAGACCCACCCCGGAACCGGCCAGTACCTGTAGTCCCACCGGGTACGCCCCGGGACTCGGGTATCGGCGCGACGGGTACGCTCGGGTCCCGTGTCAGCGTCTGGAGCAGCATCGTGAGTCGGGTCAGCATCGAAACGCGCGGCGCGTGCGTCGACTTTCCCATCTTCGACGCCAAGACCCGGTCCTTGAAGAAGGCCTTCCTGGGTAAGGCGGGCGGGGCGATCGGCCGCAACGACTCCGATGTCGTGGTCGTCGAGGCTCTGCGCGACATCACGATGTCGTTGAAGGAAGGCGACCGCGTCGGGCTCGTCGGCCACAACGGTGCCGGCAAGTCCACGCTGCTGCGTCTGCTCTCCGGGATCTACGAGCCCACGCGCGGCCACGCTCGGGTGAAGGGTCGCGTCGCGCCGGTGTTCGACCTCGGCGTCGGCATGGACCCGGAGATCTCCGGCTACGAGAACATCATCATCCGCGGCATGTTCCTCGGGATGAGCCGCAAGCAGATGCTGGCCAAGGTCGACGAGATCGCGGACTTCACCGAACTCGGCGACTACCTCAACATGCCGCTGCGCACCTACTCGACCGGTATGCGGGTGCGTGTCGCGCTCGGCGTGGTCACCAGCATCGATCCCGAGATCCTGCTGCTCGACGAGGGCATCGGCGCGGTCGACGCGGAGTTCATGAAGAAGGCGCGGGTGCGTCTGCAGGATCTCGTCGCGCGCTCCGGCATCCTCGTGTTCGCCAGCCATTCGAACGAGTTCCTCGCCCAACTGTGCGACCAGGCGATGTGGATCGACCACGGCCAGATCCGCGAGCAGGGCGACATCGAGCACGTGGTGCGCGCCTACGAGGGCGACGAGGCCGGCGATCACGTGCGCACGATCCTCCACGAGCTCGAGCGTGAGCGGATCGCGAAGTCCGCCCCCGACGCCGCGGCCTCGACGGGTTCGAACGGTGGCTGACGAACGGATCATCGGCGTCGTCGTCACACACCGCCGACGCGAACTGCTGGCGGATTCGCTGAAAGTTCTTGCCTCGCAGTCCCGTCCGCTCGACCATCTCGTGGTGGTCGACAACGGCGACGAGGACGCGGTGCGTGAGCTCGTCGACGCGGTGGACCTGCCCACGAGTTATCTCGGCTCGAAGCACAATCTCGGTGGAGCAGGCGGCTTCGCCCTCGGCATCCTGTACGCGCTGTCGCTGGGAGCCGACCGGGTGTGGCTCGCCGACGACGACGGCCGCCCAGAGGGACCGGACGTGCTCGCGACGCTGCTCGACTGCGCGCAACGCAACGGCCTGGCCGAGGTGTCGCCGGTCGTGTGCGACATCGCGCAACCCGACCGCCTCGCCTTCCCGCTGCGTCGCGGTGTGGTGTGGCGGCGGTGGCGGCACGAACTCGGCGACGAGGACCTGTTGCCCGGCATCGCCTCGCTGTTCAACGGTGCGCTCTTCACCGCCGCGGCGATCGACGCGGTGGGTGTGCCCGACCTGCGCCTGTTCGTCCGTGGCGATGAGGTCGAGGTGCACCGGCGTCTCGTCCGCTCGGGACTGCCGTTCGGCACCTGCCTGCAGACGGCCTATCTGCACCCGGACGGTGCCGACGAGTTCAAGCCGATTCTCGGCGGCCGGATGCACACGCAGTATCCGGACAACGACACCAAGCGCTTCTTCACCTACCGCAACCGCGGCTACCTGCTGTCGCAGCCGGGACTGCGCCGGTTGCTGCCCCAGGAATGGGTGCGGTTCGGCTGGTACTTCCTGATCACGCGCCGCGACCCGGCCGGTCTGCGCGAGTGGATCCGGTTGCGCAGACTCGGGCGCGAGGAGAGATTCGAACGCCCCTGACGGTGCCGTCGCTCAGTCGGTGATGACCGTCTGCGCTGCGATCTCCTTGAGTTTCGCGTTCGCCCAGCGCAGTTGGCGCAGGGTCTGCGGATGGCAGCGTTCGGAGAGGGCGAGCAGTTCGCGGTCGCTCAGGGCCTGCGCCGTCTGGGCGAGGATCTCCCAGTCGAGTGAGACACCCGCCGCCCTGCGGTGCACGGTGCGCAGGTCCCGCAGCAGCAGGACACTCGGGGTGTGTCGGCGTCCGAGCATCTCGCTTCCCTTCCGCCGCACCTCAGCGAGCACCTCGTGGACGCCCTGAGGCTCGTCGTCGAGGTCGAGGTCGTAGTCGTGGCCGGCGCGGGCGAGTTCGCGCACATGCTGCTGCGACCAGCCGGCGATGTCACGCGCAACGTGGAAGATCTCGTGGTCGACCTTGTGCCGGTCCGCCGTGCGCAGCAGTTCGGTCGCCAGGTCGTTCTCCGAGCGGTGCAGTTCGCGGATCGCCAGGGAAACCTTGTTCATCGCGGTCCTCCGTCGTCGAGCGTCTCGGTGATCTCGGCGTCCGGCCCACCCGAGGTGGCGGGCACGCTGCCGGAGACCGGTGCCGAGGCGGTGGTGGTCGGTGCCGCGGACGGCCCGCCCTCGGCGACGGCGACCCGTTCGGCGCGCGCGGCGCCCGACTTGAACAGGGGTTGCTTCGACGCCGGGTCCCAGTCGGTGAAGGTCAGTTCGTTGGCCGCGCGCCCCTCGAGCGCCGGTTCGTGGCCCGCCGGGGTGTCCCAGTAGCCGTAGTGGAACGGCAGGAACAGCACCCCGTTCCGGATCCCGCTGATCCGCAACCGCGCGGTGACGTGCCCGCGCGGGGTGTCGATCCGCAGCAGGTCGCCCTCCGACCAGCCGTGCCGCTCGGCGTCGCCCGCCGACATCTCCACCCACACCTCCGGTGCCGCGCGTTGCAGTTGCGGGGCGCGGCCGGTCTTCGTGCGGGTGTGGAAGTGGTAGAGCGTGCGGCCGGTGGTGAGTAGATAGGGATACTCGTCGGAGACCGTCTCGTGCGGGGGAAGATACTCACCCGCCTTGATGATCGCCTTGCCGAAGGGGTTCAGCGCCCGGTACTCGGTGGGTTCGACCGGCGCTCCGGTGACCATGTCCCGTCCGTAGTTCTCGCAGTAGTCCGGTGCGGCCCAGAACTTTCCGCCCTCGTAGAGACGTTCGGTCCCGTCGGGTGCGTCGGCGTTGCACGGCCACTGGATTCCGCTTCCGCCACGTAGTTTTTCGTAGGTGATGCCCGTGTAGTCGCAGGGCCGCCCGGCCGTGCACTCCTTCCACGCCTCGAATGCCTCCTCGGGCGTGGACCACTTCACGAGCGGGTCTCCGTCCTTGTCACGCAGATCGATCCGGCGCGCGTAGTCGACGAAGATGTCGAGATCGGGTCTGGCCTGTCCGGGTGGTTCGACGGCCTTCTCCGACAGGTGCACGGTCCGGTCGGTGTTGGTGAACGTCCCGGTCTTCTCACCCCAGGTCGCAGCGGGCAGGACGACGTCGGCCAGCTGCGCGGTCTCCGACAGGAAGATGTCCTGCACAACGAGGAAAAGCCTGTCCAGGGAGAGGATCTCACGCACCCGGCGCAGTTCCGGCAGGGACACCGCCGGGTTCGTCCCGCTCACGTAGAGGAAGCGGATCGAGCCGTCCTCGACGTACCGCATCATCTGCATGAGGTGGGTGGGCGCGGTGTAGTGCGGGATCCGCATCGGATCGATGTTCCACACCCGGGCGAGGTCCTCGACGTGCGATTCGTTGGCCCAGTTGCGGAAGGCCGGCAGGTCGCCGTCGGCGCCGCATTCGCGGGTGTTCTGCGCGGTGGGCTGCCCATTCATCTGGAGGACTCCGCAACCGGGCCTACCGAGCATGCCGCGCACGAGATGGATGTTGTTCACCTGCACGGCAGCCGCGGTGGCCTGATGGGACTGGTAGAAGCCCTGCAGGACCGTCGAGAGCAGCCGCTCCGCCGTGCCGAGCAGTCGAGCGGTCTCCCGCAGATCCTCGATGGGGACGTCGCAAGTCTCGGCGGCCTTCTCGAGGGGATAGTCGTCGAGTTGGGTGCGCAGTTCGTCGAATCCGACGGTGTGGTCCTCGATGTATTTCTCATCGATCCACCCGCGTCGCAGGATCTCGTGCAACAGCCCGTTCATGAGGACGACGTTGGTGCCCGGGCGCGGGGCGAGGTGCACCGTCGCGGCCCGCGCGACCGGCGTCCGCCGCGGATCCACACAGATCACGGCCGGCGGATTCGGTCCGGCGAGCCGATCGAGGACCCGCGTCCATGTCACCGTCTGCGTCTCGGCCATGTTGTGTCCGTAGAGCGCGATGACGTCGGCATGATCGATGTCGGTGTAGGAGCCGGGCTGGCCGTCGCACCCGAAGGACTGTTTGAGGGCGGCAGCCGCCGTCGCTGTGCACAGCCTCGTGTTGCCGTCCATGTGGTTGGTGCCGATGCCACCGTGACCGATGAGCGCGAGGGTGTAGTACTCCTCCAGGAACAGCTGCCCGGTGGTGTAGAAGCCGACCGAACTGGGGCCGCGCTCGTCGAGCAGTTGTTTCGTGCGACCGGCAACGGCATCCATCGCGGTGTCCCAGTCGGTCTCGACGAGTTTGCCGTCGCGGCGGATCAACGGCACGGTGAGCCGGTCTTCCGAGTGGTTCGCCTGCCAGCCGAACAGATCCTTGGGGTCGAGCCGCCCGTGGTTGACCCGGTCGACGGCGCGTCCGCGCACCCCCACCATGCGTCCGTCCTTGACGGCGATGTCGAGGCCGTCGCCGTTGGAATGCAGGATGGTCGCCGACTGCACCCATCTGTCGACATCGTCCTCGGTCAGTCCGTCGGCGAGATAGGTGTCGACGCGGGTGGGCCAGCGTTGCCCGCGTCCGTAGGGTGTGCGCGAACCCCACGGATCCGCGATGCGATCCACGGTGGTCATGTTCCCGGCAGTACCCGGGGTGGGAGTGCTCAAACGTTGCACCCCCACACGACCGGACCTTCAGTTCCTCGCAGCGACGATGATGGCGTGGATGATCCATACCGGCAGCCACGCGCCGCACGTGATCAATGTGAGGACGAGATGCAGGAGATGGGGGCAGTCCGCGCGTTTCACATTATTGACGGTGACCTGCTGGATCGGCGCGAACGGCTGCGGGGGCGGGTACGCAGACTGCGGATGCCCGTGGAACTGCTGATGCGCGTAATTCTGTGGCGGGTACTGCTGTTGCGCGTGCGGATACGGCTGCTGATTCTGCTGCTGTGCATACAGGTTCTGCTGGTGCTCGGCGGCTCTCCGTTGCTGTTCTTCGAGCGCGATCTGCTGATGGTGGTCTCGAAGACGCTGAGCTTCGGCCTCGCGCTCCTGCTCTTCCTTCCAGGCGCGAAGACGGTTCAACTCCTCGAGTTCCCCTGGCTCGAGATCCCTCTGGTACTTCGGTTGCGGTTCCCAGTTTCCTGCCGGTCCGGTCATCGGTGGTTCCTCTCCCCTCGCCGGTTCCACGAAACCGGAACGAACGTCAAATAGGTCGAATCGTACAGACAGGAGTCACTACAGCCGAGATCTGACTCTGCCTGTTCCTCAGTCCATCCCATCAGGACACGCGCGCGAAATCTCGGAACACAATCCGGCAGATCCGACCGCGGATGTACGCACTTCGTCCTACACTTTCGCCACCCTCGACCTCGGGAGCCAGTGATGACCCCTCGTGCCACCTCACCGTCGACCCTCTGCGAAGCCTTCCAGACCACCGCCGCGGCGTACCCCGACAAGGTCGCGCTGCGCACCCCCGACGACTCCGTCTCCTACACCTGGCGTCAGTACGCGCAGCGCGTCGAACGCCTCGCCGCCGGACTCGCCGGGCTCGGCGTGAACCGCGGGGACACCGTCGGCCTCATGCTCACCAACCGGCCCGAATTCCACCTTCTCGACACCGCCGCGATCCACCTCGGCGCGGCGCCGTTCTCGATCTACAACTCGCTGACCGCCGAACAGATCTCGTACGTGCTCGGCAACGCCGGCAACCACGTGATGATCGCCGAGGAACAGTTCGTCCCCGTCCTGCGGCAGGCGATCGGCGACACGAAGGTCGAGCACCTGGTGTGCATCGACGGCAAACCGGAAGGCACCATCTCCCTCGACGACCTCGAGGCCGCCACCGATCCGTCCTTCGACTTCGAGGCCTCGTGGAAGGCCGTGCAACCGCCCGACCTGCTGACCCTCATCTACACCTCGGGCACCACAGGCCCGCCGAAGGGTGTCGAACTCACCCACGCCAACCTGCTCGCCGAACTCGAAGCGACGAGCTCGTATCTGCCCATCGGTCCGGACGACCGGATCCTGTCGTATCTGCCCGACGCGCACATCGCCAACCGCTGGGGCTCGCACTACTCGAGCCTGTACAGCGGCATGCAGATCACCACACTCGACGACCTCAAGCAGGCCATCACCGTGCTACCGAGCCTGCGGCCGACGCTCTTCGGCGCCGTCCCCCAGGTCTGGTACAAGCTCAAGGCCGCGATCGACAAGACCCTCGCCGAGGAGTCGAGCCCGATCAAGAAGAAGCTCGCACTGTGGGCGATCGACGTCGGACGCAAGCGCGCCCGGCTGCAGTCCGACGGCAAACCGGTCCCCCGGTCCCTCGAGGTGCAGCACGCGGTGGCCGACAGGCTGGTGCTGTCCGCGATCCGCGGCAAGCTCGGTCTCGACCAGGTCCGCGCCGCCGTCACCGGCGCCGCGGCGATCTCGCCGGAGGTCCTCGAGTTCGTTCTCGCCCTCGGCATTCCGTGCTCCGAGGTGTGGGGCATGTCGGAGACCTCGTGCGTGGTCACGATGAACCGGCCGGGCGCCATCCGCATCGGTACCGTCGGCCAGGCCGTGCCGTGCGCGCAGATCAGGATCGCCGAAGACGGCGAACTGCTCGTCTCGGGTCCGCTGCTCATGAAGGGCTACCGCAACGACCCCGAGAAGACTGCCGACGCAATCGATTCCGACGGCTGGTTGCACACCGGCGACATCGGTGAGATCGACGCGGACGGTTACCTACGGTTGATCGACCGGAAGAAGGAGATCATCGTCAACGCGGCGGGGAAGAACATGTCGCCCACCAACATCGAAGGCGCCCTGCGTGCCGCGTGCCCGATGCTCGGTGGCGCCGTCGCCATCGGCAACGACCGCCCCTACAACGTCGCCCTGCTCGCACTCGACCCCGACGCCCTGGCCGTCTTCGCCGAACAGCACGGTCTCAGCGGCACCCACGAGGAACTCACCCGGCATCGGGTGGTCCTCGAATCGATCGCGAAGTCGGTCGAGGAGGCGAACAGCAAGCTGTCGCGGGTCGAGCAGATCAAGAAGTACACGGTGCTGCCGACGATCTGGGAACCCTCCGGCGACGAACTGACCCCGACGATGAAGCTCAAGCGCAAGCCCATCGATGCCAAATACGCGGAGGAGATCGACAAGTTGTACGCGGGAGCCTGATCCGTCACCGCGCCGACCGGTTCGCAGGACCGTTGATCGCGCCCTACCTCGACGAATCGCTGAGCGAGACGGTGTAGTCGCCGACGATCTGCTCAGCGATCTCACGCACCTTGACGTTGCGGTGCTGGGAGAAGGCGACGAGCTTGTCGAAGGCCGCGTCGGCATCGCACTTGAACGTAGCCATCATCAATCCGACGGCCTTGCTCAGCGCCGAACGGGTCTCCAACGCCGTCTTCAACTGGTCGGATTCACGTTCCCGCGCGACGAGCATCTGCTCACGCAGCCACGACAATTCGAGGTTCACGCGAACGCGGGCGACGAGTTCATCGGGGTGGAACGGTTTGGTGATGTAGTCGTCGGCGCCGGTGCGCAGACCACCGATCGTGGCCTCCGCGCCGGCACGTGCCGTCAGGAGGATGACCGGCAGACGGGAGGTCGCCGGGTCGCGGCGGATCTCCTCGAGCAGCTCCACCCCGTCCCGCCCGGGAAGCATGATATCGCTCAGCACGAGATGCGGCGGTCGCGATCGGATTCGCTCGAGTGCGGTATCGCTGTCCTCCACCGCATCCACGTGCCAACTCTGGCGACGCAACAACTGCGTCAGATAGTCACGCATGTCCGCGTTGTCCTCGATCACGAGGATCCGCGGTAACGAATCCACATCCTCTCCCTGCGCGTATGATTCGTCCTCGTCGAGAGTGACCCTGTCCCACTGTTGCGCTTCGCCGACGTACATGGCGCCCAGATCCCCCGGAACGGTTCCGGCCGGAGACTCCGACGTCGGGTCGAGGACGCGGGGAACGGACACGGTGAAGGTGCTGCCGCGTCCGAGTTCACTGGACACGGTTACCTCTCCCCCGAGCGCGTGGACCCAGTCCGAGACGAGGGACAGACCCAGCCCGATCCCTTCCCGGCTGCGTCCGCCGGCGCTCTCGACGCGATGGAACCGTTCGAAGACGCGGGCGAGTTCCGACTCCGGAATGCCGAGACCCGTATCGGCGACCTTCAGGACCAGTCGATCGCCCTCGACGTCCAGATCCACCTCGACCGACCCCGAAGGGGTGTACTTGATCGCGTTCGAGAGCAGGTTCAGCACGATGTGGGCCCACGTCTGGGGATCGAGCCGGGTTTGCTCGGCCGCCGCGTCGGCGATCCGGCTGCGCAGGTCCAGGCCCGCGCGGTGCGCCACGTCGGCGAACAGGTCCACACATTCGGCCGTGAGCGCCGCCGGATCGGTCGGTTCCAGGGACTTCCTCGACGGGTCGGTCTCGGCACGCGTCGCTTCGAGCAGTGCGTCGACAAGTCGCCGCAATCGGATCGCGGCGCGCTGGGAGGCCTCCAGCGATTGCCGCTGCGCCTCCGTCAACGTCGTGGCCTCGTCGAGCACACTCTGCAACGGGCCGAGGAGCAGCGTGAGCGGCGTGCGGAACTCGTGGCTGATCGATTCGAAGAACCGCGTCTTGGCGGCGTCCAGCGCCGCGAACGCATCGGCCCGGCGACGCTCGGCATCCATCGCCGACGCATCGCGCAGCAGCCCCGAAATCTTCGTGACCACGAGGTCGACGAAGGTCGAGTACGCGGCGTCGAACACCCGGTACGGACTCAGTCCGACGGCGAGGACACCGAGCGGGAAGTCGTGTCCCGACGCCGTCAACGGCACGAGGAGGAGGGTGCCGATCGGATGGTCGCCGAGGGCCCGCTGCGGGTCGAGCAGATCCGGGGAACGCTCGGCGACGCCGGAGACGACGAAGGGTTCGGAGGCCCTGGCGGCCTTCGACAGCAGCTGGTCCTCATCCGGTCCGAGCAGGGCACCCGAGAAGCCGGGCTTCGTCCCCATTACGGCGAGCTGCTTCCAGTTCGGTTGCGGATCATCGGGATCCACCACCCGGCTGTCGAGGAACAGCGCGGCCAGGGGAATGTCCTGATGGCTCGGAGCGAGCGCGTCCAGCGCGTTCCGGCACGTGTCGATCACCGACAGGCCCGAATCGGTGATCGCCACCGTACCCAGGCGGCTCAGAGCCTCCAGACGACGCTCACCGAGTACCCGTGAGGTGACGTCGGTGGTCGCGACGAAGACCCCCGCGACCTTGCCGGACTCGTCGCGGATCGGGCTGTAGGAGAAGGTCCAGTAGGTTTCTTCCTCGTAGCCGTGGCGCTGCATGAACAGCAGTTCTTCCTCGGCGAAGGTGGCGGTGCCCGCCATCGCCCGTTCGACGCGCGCGCCCACCTCGTCCCACACCTCGTGCCAGCATTCCGGCGCCGGTTGCGCGACCGCCGCGGGGTACTTGTCGCCGAGGACGGGGATGATCGCGTCGTTGAAAATCTGCACCAGCTGCGGCCCCCACCACAGGAGCATCGGCACCTCGGACGGCAATACCGTCCGCACTGCCATGCGCAGTTCCGCCGGCCAGGACTCCACCGGCCCCAGAGGGGTGGCCGACCAGTCGGTCTTCCGAAACCGTTCCAGGCATTCTCCCGGCCCCGCGAACAAGCGTTCCGCCGACCACGCCTCTCCCGACTCGGCTGTCGCCCTCATGCCCCGTCACTCCCATCTCCGGTACGTCCCGCCCGCCGTCATTCTCCCCCGATATCGCGCAGAACGACGCCACATGGAGGACATGCGTCCTCCTTTCCCCAGGTGGGCGGCATGGGTGGAAATGGTGGTACGTCGGCGGACGCTGGGAACAGTGAAGGCGGCGGCTTCGGCGTCGGGGCCCGACCCGCCGGCGCCTACGTCATCAGCGGTGGGAACGTGTCGGGCGACCCGCCGTGGACGTCAACCGTCTGGTGCGCTCGATCGCGGGGGGTGGTGATCACCTTCCTGATCACGCGCACTGTCGTCGACCGTCCGCCGAGTCGAACCGTTGGTGTAGTACAGGACCGACCGTTGCCCGTATTGCGCTTCCGGACGGTCCCGTAGAACTTCACCGATGGCGGCCTGCCTGCACTTCCTTCGACGCGCGCTCGGCCTCCACCACAACTGAGGGCGAACCCTCGGCGCGCTCGTCGCCGGTGCATGGCTCGGCGAGACGCAGCAGGTGCAGATACAACCGACGTCGGAACTGTACGAGTGGCTGGGCGACTCCGGCCATATGGACGACGGCGCCTGACGAGGAGCCGAGCGAGTCCGACGTTGTGTGCGAGGAAACGCCGAGAACTCGACAACAACGTCGGACTCGATTGCACCCGATCGTGTTTCCCGCGTGACAGATGTGCATACTGTTGCGGGTCGTTCAGGGGGAACGACCGCGACGATCGGGGGATCATGACCGACCTCAGCATGCCCGCAGCCGGCTCCGACAGGTTCGAGGGTCTGAGCGAGACGTGGCGGTTCCGCTTCGAATTCTTCGCCGCATACGGCGTCCCGGGATCGCTGAAGACGTCTCCCGAATACACCGCGGCCTTCCGCGCCCTGCCGCTGCGGCAGCGCATGAAGCTGAACATGAATCTGCTCGGGTTCCTGTTCGGCATCTTTTATCTGCTGTATCTACGGTTGTGGAAGAAGGCGCTGGTGGTGTTCGGCGTCGGCCTCATGCTGGGTCTCCTCGTCGTCGCGCTGGCGCTGCCCTCGACCGTCGACACCGCTCTCACACTCGGCCTGTGGCTCTACGCCGCGAGTCGCGTGAACGTCTACCACTACGAGAACCGGGTACTCGGCCGTCAGACGTGGGGCCTGTAGCCCCGGCTCCGGCGTGCACTTCTCGTCGTGAATACCGCGCAAGATCGACAGGACCTGCACACGCACGGCGGTCCCGTCGACCCCGCGCCCCGGCAGGTCACATTTACGCCGCGGGTAGGCTCGGGACCCGTGTCTGATGCCCTCACCGTCGACGACGAACCCATCGAGTCGTCCTCACGTTCGTTCCGGCGCGCGTTCCAGGATCTGCGCGAAGGCTTCAACCACCGCGAACTGTGGTTGCTGCTCGGCTGGCAGGACATCAAGCAGCGCTACCGCCGGTCGGTGCTCGGCCCGTTCTGGATCACGATCGCCACGGGTGTGTCGGCGATCGCGATGGGTGTGCTCTACGGCACGCTGTTCAACCTCGATGTCCCGGAGTTCCTGCCGTACGTCGCGCTCGGCTTCATCATCTGGAACCTGATCCAGGGGTCGATCCTCGAGGGCGCGGACGTGTTCATGTCCAACGAGGGCCTGATCAAACAGCTGCCGACGCCGCTCAGTGTGCACGTCTACCGGCTGGTGTGGCGGCAGATGATCCTGTTCGCGCACAACATCGTCATCTACATCGGCATCTTCATCTTCTTCCCACGTCAGCTGTACTGGACGGCCTTCCTCGCCATCCCGGCGCTGGCGTTGATCGCGATCAACGCGGTGTGGGTGTCGCTGGTGTTCGGCATCCTCGCCACGCGCTACCGCGACATCGCGCCGCTGCTCGGCAGCATCGTCCAGCTGCTGTTCTTCATGACACCGATCATCTGGACGGAGAAGACGCTCGAGGGCACCGGCAACGAGGGGCGGGCGCGGATCGCGGAGATCAACCCGCTCTACCACTTCCTCGACATCGTGCGGACCCCACTGCTCGGCGGCGACCAGCAGCTCTACCACTGGGTCATCGTCCTGATCATCACCGTCGTCGGCTGGGGTATCGCCCTGCTCGCGCTGCGCAACTACCGCTCGCGCGTCGCCTACTGGGTCTGAGCCGGTTCGAGCCGGACCAGCTGTGAACGGTGGATCGGCTCCCGGTCGGTGATCCGGAAACCGACGGCCTCGAGCTCCCGGTAGGTGTCGGTCTCGGTGAACCGGTGGGGTTCGAACCGCCACCACACGTTGTTCGGGTGCCACACCCGGAAGCCGGTCTCGCGCTCGCCGTCGGCGACCACCCACAGCACCTCGCATCGAGCCGCCGCGCGTCGGGCGAGTTCCGGCGGCGGAGCGTCGGTCGACCACAGGTTCACGCGGTCGACGGCGTCGTAGCCGAGCCCCACGTCGTCGAGTCCTTCCACCGCGTCGGGCCGGGCGTCAACGACCGCGCGCAGTGAGGTCGGTGCCCACGAGACGCGCGGTTCGAAAGCGACACAGTCGCCGGGTTCGGAGCGTTCGACCAGCCGGTCGGCGATCACGCTGTAGTCCATCCCGCCGGCCTTGCCGAACGGCTGTCGCTGCTGCACGTAGGCCGGCGCAACGCTGACGGCGACCGCAGTCAGCACCACCAGCATCGACCACCAGCGGGTTGCGGTGCGGGCCGCCGCCCAGCCCACGAGCAGCACCATCGCGGGAACCGTGAACGACAGATAGCGCTCGAGGTACATGTTGTCCTCGAGCAGCGAGTAGCCGAGCAACAGCACCATGGGCACGGCGAAACCCGGCACAGCGAGCCACAGCAGGGTCCGCTCCCCAGGCTCCGCGCCACGACGGCACGCGGCGATCACCCCGGCGACGACGATCGCGGCGAACAAGGTGGCCGTCCACGGGGCCTGCGGGAACCACTGATCGAGAGCGATCGTGCGGACGATCGTCGAGTCGAGCGGAGGAATCCAGGCGACCTGCTTGGCCTGCGAATAGGCGAGCAGGACGAACGGCGTCGACAAGGCCGCGCCCACCCCTGCGGACAACAGGAACGCACCGCGCCCACGACCACGGACCAGCACGGTGAGGAGATGCGCGACAACGACCGTCGCGGAGTACACGAACATCACCGTCGCGACCGGCAGGACGACGGCGTACAGCGCCCACCACCGTCTACGGCCGGTCGCGCAGCCGAGCGCGACCAGCAGCGACAACACCGCGACCAGCGCCGCAGCGAAGGCATAGGACCGCGCTTCGGTGGCCGCCCAGGTCACCCGCGGCGACAGCGCGAACAGCACCCCGGCGGCGATCCCCACGCGACGACCCGCCAGCACCTGGCCGGTCGCCGTGACGGCTGCGGCACCCACCCCGAGCGCGAGCACACCGGGCAGGCGGGCGGTGAACTCGTCGACGCCCACGAGGGAGAACCAGTAGTGCAGCAGCAGATTGTGCAGGCCGTGGACGGCGTCGATCCGGGTGTGGACGCGGAGCATCCCCTCGACCGACCGGTCGGCACTCGAGATGGTGGCGGCCTCGTCCCACCACAGCGAGGGGACCCACGAGAACGCCCCTGCGACGAGCACGGTCGCAACCCCGATCAGCAGGGGAAACGACCATGCCCTCACGGTCTACCCGTCGATGCCGTACAGGCGCGCCCAGTTCTCGCGGCTCGTGAGCTTGGGGAGCGCTTCCTGCCAGACCGTCTTCATCCGGGGCGCTTCCTTGCGGAGCTGCCAGCACACCTTCGCGGCCTGCTTCGCGAGGTCGACGGCGGTGTCCTTGTCGCGGTGACGCACCCGCACGGCGTTCTGCGAGGCGTCGGTGACGACGGCCTTGTCGAACAACGACACGTGCCACCACGATGCGAAGTGAGCGGGAACGGTGACCGTCCGGCGGTCGACCTTGCCGGCGAACTGCTGCACGGCACGCTTGAGCAGCACCAGGCCCTCGCGCTTCTTGTCGGGCTCGAACTGCCAGACCGACATCTGCGTGTGCGGATCGGATTCCTTGCCCACCTGCGCGGCCGGAAGCGGCTTCGTCTCGGGATAGCGGTCGCGCAGTTCGCGCAGTTCCTTCAGCACGGACTGGCCGCCGTCGTAAAGGAAGTCCGGTCCGGCGAGGAAGTCCTCCGCAGCCTTGATGAAGGTCGCGGCGAGACCGTACTGCATCGAGACGATGAGCTCACTGATCTTGCGGAACAGGTACTTCGACATGTCGTTACCGTCGAAGCGCCCGTAGATGGACGAGACGATCAGGCCGTTACGGATGCTGAAATAGCGCGCCCAGTCGTCGTAGTCCTTGAGATAGAAGTCGGCATGCCACACACCCGCATTGGGCAGGGTGACCGTCGGATGCCCCGCGTACCGGGCACGGATGCCGTATTCGATGTCGTCCCACTGGAAGAACAGCGGGATGGGCAGACCGCAGTCGGCGATGATCTCGGCGGGCAGCAGGCAGGTCCACCAGCCGTTCCAGCCGGCGTCGAAACGCATGTCCTGCTTCTTCTTCACGAGGTCGATGCCCATGCGCGCACCCGGAGTCAGTGCGCCGGCGGTGATCTCGTCGAGCACCTCACGCTCGGCCGAGACGTGCAGGACCTGGGGATTGCTCAGCGACAGCATCTGGGCACCGACGATCGTCGGCTGCACCGTCATGTTCGCGAAAGCGTTGAGACGCAACACCGATTCGGGTTCGCACAGGATGTCGTCGTCCATGACGATGACGTTGGCGTGCTCGGCCTTGGCGGAACCGGTGATCTCGTACATGCCGCGCGAGAAGCCACCCGCACCACCGAGATTCGGCTGGGTCAGGTAGATGAGCTTGTCGCCGAGCTTGTCGGCGACCTCGGCGAACGCCGAGCGCGAGCGCACCTGGTCGGTGCCCTGGTCGACGATGCACACCGCTTCGATGTCGGCCATCGCCCCGTCGTCCGAGGCGAGAGTGCCGACGGTGACGGTGCAGTCGTCGGCGCGGTTGAACGTGCAGATGACCACAGCCGCGGGACGCAGGTGCTCGGGAGCGGCGACCGTCCAGCGCGCGTCGGAGACGAGCACCGATCCGTTGCCGGCATCGATGGAGAACCACATCGCACCGCCGTCGACGAACCGCTCGATCGGCAGCTCGAGGTCGAGCTCGCCCGAACCCGACACCGTCTCGACCGTCACGATCCGCTCGCGTCCGCGTGCATCGGACGCCCACACGGTGAACTCAGCCGTACCGGAGCAGCCGTAGGTGAGCTGCAGGTTCACGGTCTTCACGTCGGTCCAGCGCTGCCAGAACGTCGCGGGAAAGCGGCCGAAATAGGTGTTGGTGTGGGCGGTCGCGCCGTCGGCGAGCTGCAGCCCGTAGCGGTCGGACGCCGCGCCACCCTTCGTGTGGACGTACATCTTCTCCGGCACGCGCGGCGACAGAGATGCGAAGACACCGCGCTGGACGATCAGCCGGTCGCGACGCACCGGCTCGGTGAGAACCTCGTCCAGTGTGTCCGCCTCATGTCCGATCGTGCTTGTGTCGCCGGCAGCTGCCTGCTCCATCGGGCTACTCCCCGCTCGTGGTCGATCCGCTGTTTTCGATGCGACAGTAGCAGCGGAAACAGGAGCTCCACGGTTGTGTGCGTCGACTACCGGTGTTTCGACCCATTCGCGAATTGTGCCGGGACTACCCCGAACGGCGCGGGTTATCGGCCCAGAACGCGCTCGACGCGCCTGTAGGCGGCCTCGGTGGCCTGTTTCTGTGGCGTCCACCACTGCTCGTGGGCGCGGTACCAGTCGATGGTCGCGGCCAGCCCCTCACGGAAGTCGCGGTAGCGGGGCGCCCAGCCCAGTTCGGTGCGCAGGCGGGTCGCGTCGATGGCGTACCGCAGGTCGTGGCCGGGGCGGTCGGTGACGAAATCGAACTCGTCACGGCCCTTGCCGCACAGCTCGAGGACGGTTTCGACGACGGTACGGTTGTCGGTCTCCCCGTCCGCGCCGATCAGATAGGTCTCGCCGAGCCGGCCGTGTTCGATGATCGTCCACACGGCGCTGTTGTGGTCGTCGACGTGGATCCAATCCCGCACGTTGGTGCCGGTGCCGTAGAGCTTCGGGCGCACACCGGTGAGCACGTTGGTGATCTGGCGGGGGATGAACTTCTCCACGTGCTGATAGGGGCCGTAGTTGTTCGAGCAGTTGGAGATGGTCGCGCGGACGCCGAACGAACGCACCCAGGCGCGCACCAGCAGATCCGAGCCGGCCTTCGTCGACGAATAGGGGCTCGACGGATTGTAGGCGGTGGTCTCGGTGAACTTGATCGGATCGTTCAGCGGCAGGTCGCCATAGACCTCGTCGGTGGAGATGTGGTGATAACGCACGTCGTACTTGCGGACGGCCTCGAGCAGGGTGAAGGTGCCCACGAGATTGGTCTGCACGAACGGTGCGGGGTTCGCCAGGGAGTTGTCGTTGTGGGATTCGGCGGCGAAGTGCACCACCAGATCGGTGTCGGCGACGAGCCGGTCGACCAGCTCGGCGTCGGCGATGTCACCTTCGACGAAGGTGATCGTGTCGGCGACGGGGTCGAGGGAGGCGCGGTTGCCGGCGTAGGTGAGCTTGTCGAGCACGGTGACCTGCGTGTCGGGTCGTTCCGCGACGGTCTGATGGACGAAGTTCGCGCCGATGAAACCGGCACCACCGGTGACGAGCAGCCTCATTGGCGCAAGCCTACTCATGCGAGACTGTCCGACATGCGCGGAATCATCCTCGCGGGTGGGACGGGCTCGCGTCTGCATCCGATCACCCAGGGCGTGAGCAAGCAACTCGTGCCCGTCTACGACAAGCCGATGATCTACTACCCGCTCTCGACGCTCATGCTCGCCGGGATCCGCGACATCCTCATGATCACCACCCCGCACGACGCCGGACAGTTCCGCTGGTTGCTCGGCGACGGTTCGCAGTTCGGCGTGAACATCACCTACGCGATCCAACCCTCACCCGACGGCCTGGCACAGGCCTTCGTGCTCGGCGCCGACCACATCGGAACCGAGCCGGTCGCATTGATCCTCGGCGACAACATCTTCTACGGCCCCGGCCTCGGCACCCAGCTCAAGCGCTTCGCTCACATCGACGGTGGTGCGGTGTTCGCGTACCGGGTGTCCGATCCGTCGGCCTACGGGGTGATCGAGTTCGACTCCACCGGCCGCGCCCTGTCGCTCGAGGAGAAACCCGACGACCCGAAGTCGAACTTCGCGGTGCCCGGGCTGTACTTCTACGACAACGACGTCGTCGAGATCGCCCGGTCGCTGAAGCCGTCGGCGCGCGGGGAACTGGAGATCACCGACGTCAACCGCACCTATCTCGAAGCGGGGAAACTGCAGGTCGAGGTGTTGCCGCGCGGTACCGCCTGGCTCGACACCGGCACCTTCGACTCGCTGCTCGACGCGTCGAACTACGTGCGCACCATCGAACAACGTCAGGGATTGAAGATCGGTGCGCCCGAGGAGGTCGCGTGGCGCCTCGGGTTCATCGACGACGAGCACCTGCGCGCCGCGGCCGAGCCGCTGGTGAAGTCGGGCTACGGCAGCTACCTGCTGGATCTGCTCGAACGAGGAAAGGACCGCTAGGTGCACTACCGCGAACTGAAGGTCGCCGGGGCGTGGGAGATTACGCCGAAACAGTTCGGCGACGACCGGGGCGTGTTCCTCGAATGGTTCAAGCAGGAGAGTTTCACCGACGCCGTCGGCCGGCCCCTGGAGTTGGCGCAGGCGAACTGCTCGGTCTCCGCCGCCGGAGTACTGCGCGGCATCCACTACGCGGATGTGCCTCCCGGACAGGCGAAGTACGTCACGTGCGTGTCGGGGTCGGTGCTCGACGTTGTCGTCGACCTGAGGGTGGGGTCGCCGACCTTCGGGCAGTGGGATTCGGTGCTGCTCGACACGAAGGACCGGCGCGCGATCTTCCTGTCCGAGGGCCTCGGTCACGGTTTCCTCGCCCTCGAGGACAACTCGACCGTCGTCTACCTGTGCTCGACGGGCTACGACCCCGACCGTGAGCACGAGGTGAACCCGTTCGATCCGGAGATCGGGATCGATTGGCCGACAACGGGACCTGACGGCAGGTCGCTGACCTACGAACTGTCGGCCAAGGACCGGACGGCACCCACCCTCGCCGACGCCCGCGAAGCGGGTCGTCTCCCGCACGCACAAGACTCAGCCACCGATCCGTAACATCTTGGGACTCTTGCCGATAGCCAGGGCAGTGCTTCCGCACCGACATACCGAAGAGACAGGATCCGACCGTGAACTTGAAGACCACCCTCGGACGGGTAGCGAGCGTCGGCGTCGCAGCCGCCGTTACCGCCGGCCTCGCTGTTGCCGGAACTTCCACCGCTTCCGCGGACTCGAACTGGACCACGTTCACCAATACGGTGGGTCTGCACCTCGATACGGGTTCGAGCGGGTATGCCGGCAACGCAACCCCGTTCATCGATGCACCGGTCGTGCTCCGAACCGACCCCGCCTCTCCTGAACTGCCACTCTGGATCGGGGGAATCGGATCACCGTTCTGCCCCTGCACCGTGCACTGGCACAACGAGACCACAGGTGAGCGCGGGAAGGTACGTGCCAACAGCACTCTGCTCCCCTCGGAAACGGGTGCCGGGGAGATCTCGGCATACGTCACCATCGACGGCAACATCAGCGTCACCGCCGTTCGTGGCGTCGCCAACTGGACCGCCCGATAGCAGATCTGGTTGTTCCGACGGCGTTCAGCGCGGTCGGAACAACCAGATCATCGGGTGCGGCCGAGTGCCGCACGGATCCGGCGTACGACCCCGTCCGGGTCCTGCGTCAGCATGTGCCAGGTGAATCGCAGAACGTGCCATCCTGCGTTGATCAGGACGTTCTGTCTTTCGATGTCGTGGCAGTGACGGTCTGCGTCGCGATGCCACACCCAGCCGTCGATCTCTATCGCCACCCGTTCGGCCTCGAACGCGACGTCGATCTCGTATCCACAGCTCATCACGTGTGCACGCCAGCCGGTGAACCCTGCCTGACGTAGCACCCGATGGAAGATGCGTTCGGCCTGGGAATGCCCGCCGTCCCGGGCGGTGCACAACAATTTCTCCGCAGCGCGCGACCCACGACGTCCCGGATTCCTCAGGTGGGACCGCTCCAGCAGAGCCAACGACGTGTGTCGTTGAAGTGCTCTGTCCATGAGGACGGAACCCTCTTTCAGCTCGACCGCTGCCTCCAACACCGTGAGAGGTACACCTGTGACCCGCAGCCCGCGCACGGTCACGATGTCGTCGGCGGGCAGGTCCCTGCGACGGAGGTGCACATTCCCGTTTCTCACGATGGCCCGCCCATGTGGGACGGTGACGAAGTAACGGGCGGGAGGCCTGTCGAGGATTCCGTGCCACCACGCGGCGCTCGGACCCCATGCCGTCGCCGCACGTCCCGCACCGTAGACAGCGGCGCGAAGGTGCACCGAAGGGGTCCGCTCCCGATCGGCCCGGAGATACACACCGGGAACCAGTGAGACCCATTCACCCGACCGCACGTAGTGATCGATGATTGCGATGCTCAGACCGCACCGCACCGCCTGATCGCGGGTGACGACACCGTCCTGCCTGGCCATGATCGCGTGTGCTCGGGAGCGTGACATATCCGGTTCGACGCCACAGGAGCCGGACCGGTTCCACACAGCTCGGATCTGGTTGGTCCGACCGTGTATGTCGCCGTCGAACCAACCAGATCAGCGCAGGCGGAAGATCACGACCCGCTGGACGACGAAGTTGATCACCGTCGCGGTGCCCTGGGCGACGACGAAGGCGAAGGGCGTGACCCACCACTCGTCGCCGAGGGCTTCGTTGAGTACGCGGTTGATGCCGACCTGTGCGGCGAAGGTCACTGCGTAGAGGACCACCACGGCTGCGAAACGAACGCGGCTCGGCGGGGCCTTGAAGGTCCAGCGGCGGTTGATCAGGTAGGCGGTGGTGGTGCCGGCCACGAACGACAGGGCCTTCGCGACGTCGCGCGTGACGCCCAGTGCCATGAGCAGGACGTACAGGCCGTAGTCGACGATCGCCGAGAACCCACCGGTCAGGACGAACCGTGTGAGCTGCGTCTTCAGGTCCAGCGCTTCGTCGGCCGTCGAATCGGTCAACGGCAGTTCGGGAGCCAGTGGGGCGTGATGCTCCGGCAGCGGCTGCACATGGTCGTGGGATTCCGGCACGCAGACGAGGGTAACGCCCGTGAGCAACAGCATCTTGCCGGGTGACCAGGACACACGGGTAGCCTTTACCCCGATGTCCACGACAGCTACGGAGCAGGCGAGCGAGCCGCTCCCCACCCAGACCCGCACCCTGACCGGCTGGGGGCGCACTGCGCCGACCACCGCAGAGGTGCTGTCCACCCCCGACGTCGAAGTGATCGCCAAGGCGGTCGCGCGGGTCGCGGAAGACAACGAGTCGAAGCCGTCGCACCTGCGGCGCGGCGTGATCGCACGCGGGCTCGGACGCTCCTACGGCGACCCCGCGCAGAACGCGGGCGGGCTCGTCGTCGATATGACGGCGCTGAACAAGATCCACAGCATCGACCGTGACTCCCGCAAGGTCGTGGTGGACGGTGGTGTGAGCCTCGACCAGCTCATGCGCGCCGCGCTGCCGTTCGGTCTGTGGGTGCCCGTCCTGCCGGGCACGCGCCAGGTCACCATCGGTGGTGCGATCGGTGCCGACATCCACGGCAAGAACCACCACAGCGCGGGCAGCTTCGGCAACCACGTCAAGTCCATCGACCTGCTCACCGCCGACGGCCAGGTCCGCACGTGCACCCCCACCGGGCGCAACGCCAAGCTGTTCTGGGCGACCGTGGGCGGAATGGGTCTGACAGGCATCATCCTGCGCGCGACCATCGAGATGACCCCCACGGAGACGGCGTACTTCATCGCCGACAGCCGCCGCACCGAGTCTCTCGACGAGACGATCGCCCTGCACAGCGACGGTTCGGAAGCGAACTACGACTACTCCAGCGCATGGTTCGACGCCATCTCGCCGGAGCCGAAGCTCGGCCGCGCCGCAGTCTCCCGAGGCAACCTCGCGAAGCTCGACCAGCTGCCGAAGAAGCTGCAGAAGGACCCGCTCAAGTTCGACGCGCCGACCCTGCTGACCCTGCCCGACGTATTCCCCAACGGGCTGGCCAACAAGTTCAACTTCTCGGTGATCGGTGAGCTGTACTACCGGAAGACGAAGAACGCCGACAACCAGGTCCAGAATCTGACGGCGTTCTACCACCCCCTCGACCTGTTCGGGGAGTGGAACCGCGGCTACGGACCCAACGGCTTCCTGCAGTACCAGTTCGTGGTGCCGCCGGAAGCGGTCGAGGAGTTCAAGAAGATCATCCGCGACATCCAGGCGTCGGGACATCACTCGTTCCTCAACGTGTTCAAGCTGTTCGGTGAAGGGAACAAGGCTCCGCTCAGCTTCCCCATCCCCGGCTGGAACATCTGCGTCGACTTCCGGATCAAGCCGGGCCTGAACGAGTTCGTGCGCGAACTCGACAAGCGGGTCCTCGAGTTCGGTGGTCGCCTCTACACCGCGAAGGATTCGCGGACCGACGCGGAGACCTTCCACGCCATGTACCCGCGGATCGACGAGTGGCTGAAGGTGCGCCGCTCCGTCGACCCCACGAACGTCTTCGCCTCCGATATGTCCAGAAGGTTGGAACTCCACTGATGATCAACGCCGTCGGCAATCCCCAGACCCTGCTGCTGCTCGGTGGCACCTCCGAGATCGGCCTGGCCATCGTCGAGGAGTACCTCCGCAAGGCACCGGCCCGCGTGATCCTCGCGGCCCTGCCCGGCGACCCGCGTCGTGAGGACGCCGTCGCCCAGGCGAAGTCCGCGGGTGCGACGCAGGTCGACCTGATCGACTTCGACGCGCTCGACACGGCGAGCCACCCGGCCGTCATCGACCAGGCGTGGAAGGACGGCGACGTCGACATCGCGATCGTCGCCTTCGGTCTGGACGCCGACGCCGAGGAGCTGTGGCAGAACCAGAGCAAGGCCGTGCGGGTCGCGGAGGTCAACTACACGGCCGCCGTCTCCGTGGGTGTGCTGGTGGGCGAGAAGATGAAGGCGCAGGGCTTCGGGCGCATCATCGCGATGTCGTCGGTTGCCGGCGAGCGCGTCAAGCGCGCCAACTTCGTCTACGGTTCCACCAAGGCCGGCCTCGACGGCTTCTTCCTCGGACTCGGTGAGGCGCTGCGCCCGTTCGGGCCGCGCGTGACCGTCGTGCGCCCCGGCCAGGTGCGCACGCAGTTCAGCGCGCACGTCGACGAGGCCCCGCTCACCGTGAACAAGGAAGATGTCGCGAAGCTCGCTGTCGCGGCCTCCGATCGCGGCAAGGAGATCGTCTGGGCGCCGGGCACCTTCCGGTTCGTGATGATCGTGCTGCGTCACCTGCCGCGCGCGATCTTCCGCAAGCTGCCGATCTGACAGACGTGCACCCTCTGCCCCGCCGGACCCGTTTCGGCGGGGCAGTCGTCTTTTCGGGGTCTACCGGACGTAGCCGGTTCCGCTGTGGATCATCCCGGGCGGCCCGTAGCACCAGTGGTTGATCGACCCTTCGTTCACGAAGACACCGTTCACGATGCCGTCCTGCCCCGCCTCGTTCGTCGCGTAGCCGACACCCGGCGCCCCGACGACGATGCACTGGTAGGGATCGACGCCGTGGTGGTCGTACAACCGGCCGTCGATGGGACCGCCGGGCGCACCCGGTTCGATCACCGGATACGCCGAGGCCTGCGCCGCCCCGAAGACGAGGAGAGGTGCCGTCGCGAGCGTTGCGAGGGCCGCACGAACTGCTTTACCTGTCATGATCTGAGCCTTCCGTTCGGATTCCCCGGGCGGTACCGACGGCCCGGTTTCCCGACGCAACTTCCAGGATGAAGGTCCCGACCGGTGGACGGCGGCGTTTTGCGGCGCGGATCGGGCCACCACTCGTCTCGCGGACGCATCTCTATGCTCGTGGGGTGCTCGCCGACACTCCTGTAGCAGTAGCCCCGTTACGCCGTGCCGTCTCGACGCTCGTGCAGTTCGTCTGCGCAGCGCTCGTCGCAGCACTCGTCGCCGCGGTGGGGCTGTTCGCTTTCGACCGTGTGCAGTGGCCGGCGTTCAATTCGTCGAACGTGACGCAGGCCGTCACCACCGTGATGCAGTTCGCGGCACTCGCCGTGCTCGGCCTGTCGATCTATCTGTTGCGTCGCCGCAGATGGGTGACGGGGGCGCGGGTGCTGTCGTGGGCGGCGCTGTCCGGCCTGGTCACCGCGACCCTCGGGATGCCGCTCGCCGCGACCCGCCTCTACCTGCACGGCATCTCCGTCGACCAGGAGTTCCGCACCCAGTTCCTCACGCGACTGACGGACAGCGCGGCGTTGCGCGACATGAACTACGCCGACCTGCCGTCGTTCTATCCGGCCGGGTGGTTCTGGATCGGTGGCCGTGTCGCGAATCTGCTGGGTATGGACGGCTGGGAAGCGTTCAAGCCGTATGCGATCGGCTCGCTGGCGGTCGCGGCGGTCGTCGCGCTGGTGCTGTGGTCCGAATTGGTCCGCTCCGATCTGGCGGTGCTCGCCGCCACCGCGACGACGCTGGTCGTGCTGGCCTACGGTTCGCCGGAACCCTACGGAGCGGTGATCGCCGTGCTGGTCGCGCCGGCGTTGGTGCTGGCCTGGGGTGGTTTCCTACCCGCTACACGCGGTGGCCGGGGACGACAGGGCTGGGGTGCCGTCGTGGGGACGGGCCTGTTCCTCGGTCTCGCCGCGACCTTCTACACCCTCTATCTCGGTATCGCGGCGTTCGCGGTGACGGTGATGGCCGTCGTCGCGGCGTACCTCGCGCGTCGCGCCACCGGGTCGTGGCGGGCGGTCCTTCCGGTGCTCGTCCGTCTCGTGGTGATGGCGTCGATCGCGGTGCTCGTCGCGTTGATCGTGTGGGCGCCGTTCGTGTTCGACGTGCTGGGCGGTAATCCCCCGTCCGAGTCCGGGACCGCGACCCACTATCTCCCCGATGCCGGTGCGCGACTGCCGTTGCCGATGTTCCACATGTCCCTGATCGGACTGTTGTCGTTGCTGGGCACCGTGTGGCTCGTGGGCCGGGCGTCGTCGTCGCATCGGGCGCAGGCGCTCGGGCTCGGGGTGATCGCGGTCTACCTGTGGTACCTCGCCTCGATGGCGTTGACCGCCGTGGGCAACACCCTGCTCGCGTTCCGTCTCGAGGTCATCCTGCTCGTACTGCTCGCTGCGGCAGGCGCATTCGCCTTCGTCGACTTCTCGCGTTGGATCAGCCTGGCGACCAGCGAGAATCCGCGCGTGCGCAGGGTGCTCGTGGCAGTGGGGGCTCTGGGTGCGCTGGCGTTCGCGCAGAACATTCCGCAGGTACTCGCCGGCGAGATCACCGTCGCCTACACCGATACCGACGGGTCGGGCGAACGCGCCGATCAGCGACCCGCCGGTGCCGCGTCCTATTACGCCGAGGTGGACGACGTCCTGCTGTCGCAGTTGGGCGGCGAGCGTGACGACCACGTGGTCCTCACGGCCGACACGTCTTTCCTCGCCTACTACCCATACTTCGGTTTCCAGGCCCTGACCTCGCACTACGCCAACCCGCTGGCGGAGTTCTCCGCGCGGGCCGCAGCGATCGAGGAGTGGTCGGAACTCTCCTCCCCCGGCGAACTGCTCGCCGCCTGGGAGGAGCTGCCGTGGAGAGCCCCCGACGCCGTCGTCTTCCGACAGGGTGCCGAGGGCTACACGCTGCGTCTGGCCGAGGACGTCTACCCGAACGATCCCAATGTGCGGCGGTACACGGTGACCTTCCCCAAGGAACTGTTCGACGATCCCCGATTCACCGTGACCGAGGTGGGGCCGTTCGTCATCGTCACCGCGACGGGCGAACCGGCATGATGCGACGAACCCCGATGTCGCGCAACCACAATCCACCCCACACCAGAATTCCGGTGTAGATCGGGAAGAGAGTCGTGCTGACGATGGGCTGTTCGGTGAGCAGATTCGTCGCGACAGCACCGCCGAGATAGCCGGTGAGGAGTACGGCGCCGAGGATTGCCGTAGGCGGCAGGACGTAGGCGATCAGGCAGACGAGTAGGACGACGCCGAACACCCGGTTGAGGCTCGGGTCGAACCCGAGATCGGCCATCGCTTCCTGCACCTGCGAAACGTTGGCGATGTGGATGATCGAGTCCCACAGCAGAAACAGGACGACGAGACCGCTGACGATCAGGCCTGCGATGCGGGCGGCGCGTGAGGGTGCCGCGGCGATGTCGTCGCGGGTGCCGGTGGTGGATGCGGTGAAGGTGTTCATGACGGCCTCCTGGTAGGTGGGCAGCGGTGCTGTCGCAGATACCGACCGGGCAGGAGCCGGAAACTCATCGCCGCTACGGTAAGGTCGCGGCGAGTCGTACGGGGGGTACGACGGAATCGGGGGATTCGATGAGCGACGTTCTGTATGTGCCGATCCGACGCCGCGACAGTTCCGGGCAGGTTCGGCTCGAGATGCGCACACTGCCCGACGGCCGGCTGGCGTTGCCCGCCTACACCTCGCCGAAGGAACTGGCCCGCTGCTGCGGACCGCAGCAGCCGTGGATGGGCGTCGACAGCACAGGGCTGCAGGAGATCCACCGGACCACCGGGTACGACGTGGTCCTGCTCGACGGCCGACAACCACCGCCACCCCCGATCGCGGACGACGACCGTCCGTTCGAGGACCCGCTCGGCAGGAGAGCGACCCGGTGAGCATCGACATCGGTGACCTCGACACGGTCGCGAAGCTCCTGGCGACCGGAGCGATGGGAATCGACGAGCTCGGATCCGATCCCGCACCGATACCCGACGCGGGTGCCGCCACCGCACTGCTCGTCGACGCTCTCGGGTCGATTGCTTCCGCGCTGGACGCGGCGGTCCGGTCGCTGGCCAACGCAGCGGACGCCACCCAGGACAGTCTGCGCGCCTACCAGGACGCCGAGTCGCACACTGCTCAGGAGATGGCGAAGGCCGGTGAGGGATGAGCCTCGACACCCGAGTCTTCGGCGACCCCACCTCCTGCTACGCATGCGCGGATTCGCTCACTGCCCTCGCCACGGGTGTGCACGACCGACTGAAGGCGGCGCGCGACGGACGCACCGAGTCCGAGTACGAATTCAGAAGCCCTGCGGGAGATGCGTTCCGCACGACGCTCGACCGCATCATCACGGGGACGACCGAGGCCGCAGACCAGATCGACGTGGTCGCCGCTGCCCTGCGCGCATTCGCCGACGGACTCGTCACCGTCCGGTCACGCATGTCACAGGCCGAGGCGACAGCGGCGGAAGCCGGTATTCCCGTGGAGTTCGGCGTCGGGATCGGTGAGCCACTCAACGTCGATCCGAACTCGTACGACATTGCACCCCAGGTTTTTCGGACGAAGCAGATCGCAGCCTACGAGGCGGCTGCGGGGCTCGTTGCGGAAGGTCGCGCGGCCGAAACCGGGGCGCACAGCGCGCTCGCGGAAGCCTTGCGCGGCCCGACGACAATTCTGAAGGACGCAGAAGCCCAGTGGGGATGGCTGGTTCTACACACAGTCGGTGGGTATCTGGCTACGGCGGTTTCCGAGCTGTCGAAATGGGGAGACCTGGCCGAGGCACGCGGCGCGAACCTTGCTCGGCTGCGTGAGCTTGCCGCGGAAGCGGCGCGGTTGGGTGATCCGTACCCAGAAGCTACTGCGGCCAGGGCTGTTCGGGCCTTCCAAGGGGGTGCGGACGATGCTGCACGATTCGCTGCGGAGAACTCTCGACTGCTTGCCGGGCTCGGTGACAACAAGGTCATCCGATTTCTTGGCAGCAGTTTCGGCGAACATATCCCTAAAGGGACCGAACTGGCGCATTTCGGGTCGAAAGTTCCTGTCGTGGGTGGAATTTTGACCGCCGCCCAGACATATGGCGACGTCATGAATGCCGAAACAACGGGAGATGCCGTAAAGGCGGTCGCAAAGGATGTCGGTGGATTCGTCGCTGGAACGGTTGCAACCGAGTTGATTCTTGCAAGTGCGGCCGGTGGTCCCGTCACTTTGCTTGCGGTCGGCGCCGGGGTCGGTGTCGCGTTTGGTGTGGGCGAAGTAATCGAACACTGGGACGACATATCCGGTGCCGTCGGTTCGGCGGCGCGCTGGGCTGGAAACCTGTTCTGAGGACGAGAATGAACGAGGACAATCTCCCTCCCATGCCTGACACGATCACCGGTGTACCTCGCCCGCCTCACGCACCACGCATTCATAACGGCATCGAGTACACACCGACCGACCGACAACCACGAAAACCACCGGAAGCACCGGACCATCTCGGTCCCACTCTCGAATGGTTCCAACCTCACGTCCGCGAAAAATACATCAGCGCATTTACCCTGATGACCATTACGGTCGCGTTCTTCACAATCTCCAACGGGGATCTTCGCTGGATTCACTGGTGGGGTGCGTGGCTCATCATCACTGCGGGTGGCTGGCTGATGTTTCGCGGGATCAGGAACCATTGGACGGCAGCAGGATCCACATGGGTGCAATGTCGCGACAGCTGGGTCGACACCTACCACCTCACCCGTATACGTTTCTCCGCAGACGGGCCGAACCGCGTTCTTCGTTTGAAAGACGCTCACGGCAACGAGATCCACTCGTTCAAGATCAGCGACATTCAAGGAAACCCTGACCTGTGGGATCTGGTCTACAACGGCATCCTCCACTCCGTCGCGTCGGACAACTGCGACATCGACGCCAAGACCCGCCACATCCTGAAGATCCCCTACGAACTCGGGCCACGCCCCACCCGTAGCGAACGCATCAGAGGACGACGCCGCAGATGGTGAACCCCATCGATCTACCACCGATGCCGGATTCGATCACAGGCGAACCCCGCCCACCCCGGGCGCCCCGCATCTACCACGGCACGGAATACACACCAGTCAAGCGCTCCCCACGAAAGCCGCCCGAGGCACCGGATCATCTCCGCCCCACGCTCGAATGGCTCCAGCCCACCGTCCGCGACAAGTACACTAGTGCCCTTTCCATGGTCTTGCTCTTGGTCGTGTATCTCACCGTCCTCAACGGAGACTTCCGCTGGGTCCACTGGTGGATCATGTGGGTCATCATGGCGGTAGGCGCCTGGATGATGTTTCGCGCTACCGCGAACCATTGGACCGCAGCCGGTGCCAGTTGGGTGCAATGGCGCAGCAGCTGGGTCGACACCTACCACCTCACCCGCATCCGCTTTTCCGCAGACGGCTACAGCCGTGTGCTCCGGTTGAAAGACGCCCACGGCAACGAGATCCATTCGTTCAAGATCAGTGAGATCCAACGCAACCCTGATCTGTGGGACCTCGTCTACAACGGCATCCTCCACTCCGTCGCGTCGGGCAACTGCGACATCGACGCCAAAACCCGCCACATCCTGAAGATCCCCTACGAACTCGGGCCACGCCCCACCCGTAGCGAACGCATCAGAGGACGACGCCGCAGATGGTGAACCCCATCGATCTACCACCGATGCCGGATTCGATCACAGGCGAACCCCGCCCACCCCGGGCGCCCCGCATCTACCACGGCACGGAATACACACCGCTCGACCGCAACCCACGGAACCCACCAGATGCACCGGAGCATCTCGGCCCCGTTCTCGAATGGCTCCAGCCCACCGTGCGCGACCGATACATCGGCGCATTCCTCATAGCGGCAATCTTGGTCGTGTACCTCACCGTCATCAATGGAGACTTTCGCTGGATCCACTGGTGGATCATGTGGGTCATCATCCCTGGAAGTTCACTATTGTTGTTCTTCGGCAAGGGAAACCACTGGACTGCAGCCGGTGCCACCTGGGTCCAATGGCACGACAGCTGGGTCGATACCTACCATCTCACTCGCATCCGCTTCTCCGCTGATGGGCCCAGTCGTGTCCTGCGACTGAAAGACGCCCACGGCAACAAAATCCAATCGTTCAAGATCAGCGAGATCCAGCGCAATCCCGACCTGTGGTATCTGGTCTACAACGGCATCCTCCACTCCGTCGCCTTCGGCAACTGCGACATCGACGCCAAAACCCGCCACATCCTGAAGATCCCCTACGAACTCGGGCCGCGCCCCTCCCGAAGCGAGCGCACCAGAGGGCGACGCCGCAGATGATGAGCCCGCCGTACCTACGGCAGTCGTGAGGCCAGCAACTCGGCCAGGTGCATGCCGCGCCGCGTCGTGAGGTCGCCGAGCTGGGTACGGCACGAGTACCCGTCGGCGAGGATCACCGCGTCGTCGGATGCCGCCTCGACCGCCGGCAGCAGTTGGGTTCGCGCGACCGCCACCGACACGTCGTAGTGCCCGCGTTCGACTCCGAAATTCCCGGCCAGACCGCAGCAGCCGGCGAGGCGCTGCACGTCGGCACCCGCGCGTCGCAACAGGGCGGCGTCGGCGCCCCATCCCATGACGGCGTGGTGGTGGCAGTGGGGTTGTGCGACGATCCGTGTGCCGTCCAGCGACGGTGGTTCCCAGTCGGCGAGGAGTTCGGCGAGGGTCGTGGTGCTGTCGGCCACGAGACGCGCGGGTGCGGACCCGAGCAGTTCGACTGCGTCGGAACGCAGGACGGCGGTACACGACGGTTCGAGACCGACGATCGGCATGCCGCTGCGGAAGAGTTCGGCGACGGTGCGGCCCAGGATCTCCCGGGCCTGGTCGAGCTGGCCGGTGGTGATCCACGTCAGGCCGCAGCAGCGGGGTTCGTCGGTGAGGTGCACGCTGTGTCCGGCGGCTTCGAGCACGCGCACGGCGGCAACCCCGGTCTCCGGGGTGAAGTACTCGGTGAAAGTATCGACGAACAGCAGCACCGGATCGCCCGTGCGGGATCGTCGCGAGAGGGTGTCGGCGAACCACTTCCGGAAGGTGCGGGGCGCGAACCTCGGTACACGGCGGCGGCGGTCGAGACCGGCGACGGTCAACCCGAGCGGGGCGACCCCCGGAACACGGACAAGGGCGTTGACGGCGCGTGGCGCACGGGAGGCAATCGCCGCCCACTGCGGCAGCCTGCCGAGACCGTAGTGACTGGTGGGCCGTCGCCGTCCCCGGTAGGTCTGGTGCAGCACTTCGGATTTGAGGGTTGCCATGTCGACCCCGGTCGGACAGTCCGACAGACATCCCTTGCACGACAGGCACAGATCGAGCGCCTCGTGCACCTCCGGCGACTGCCACGACTCGTCGACGAGGTGCCCGTTGAGCATCTCCTGCAGCGCCCGGGCTCGTCCGCGCGTGGAGTCCTTCTCCTCGCGGGTCGCGAGGAAGGACGGGCACATCACCCCGCCGGTGCCGGTATTGTCGGCGCGGCACTTGCCGATCCCGGTACACCGGTGCACTGCCTGCGTGAAGTCGCCGCCGTCCTCGAGATAGCGGAAGGCCAGGCCCTCCCGGATCTTCCCGGCCGCCGGGACGCGCAGGTCGGCGTCGACGGGCCGCGGGTCGACGAGCACGCCGGGGTTGAGGACGTTCTCCGGATCGAAGACCGACTTCACAGCCCCGAACAGTGCGAGCGCGTCGGGTGAGTACATCACGGGCAGCAGTTCGCTCCGGGCACGCCCGTCGCCGTGCTCCCCCGACATCGACCCGCCGTACTCGGCGACGAGTTGAGCTGCCTCGAAAAGGAATTCGCGGAACAGACCCGGAACCTCGAGGGGGATGTCGAGGCGGATGTGGATGCAGCCGTCGGCGAAGTGCCCGTAGGGATAGCCGGTGATGTCGTATCCGGCAAGCAGTTCCTCGAAGTCGCGGAGATAGTCGCCGACGCGGTGGGCAGGGACGGCGGCGTCCTCCCATCCCGCGTGCGCGGGCAGTCCCTTCGGACTTCTCGCCGACAGGCCGGCTCCCTCCTCCCGGATACGCCACAGCGCAGCGGCACGCGCCTGGTCCTCGACGTGCAGGACGTCGGTCGCGGCGGCGGCCTGCGCGAGTGCCTTCGCCCGGCCGCGCACCTCGTCGGCGTCGTCACCGGCCAGTTCGACGAACAGCCAGGCCGCACCCGACGGCAGGGGCGGTACCGCCTGCGGTCCGCGCCGGTGCCGGACGATGTCGACGATCCGCGAGTCGAGCCCTTCGCACGCCGTGGGCCGGAAACCCAGTAGTCCGTGCGCGGCGTTGCCGGCGGCGACGATGTCTGGATAGCCGAGCACGACCATTGTGCGGACGGCAGGGTCGGCGACCAGCTGCACCGTCGCCTCGGTCGTGATCCCGAGTGTGCCCTCGCTACCGACGAACAGCTTCCGAACGTCGAAACCGTTCTCCGGCAACAGATGCTCGAGTGCATAACCCGACACCTGCCGGCCGAAGCGACCGAATTCGGTGCGGATGGTCGCGAGGTCGCGGGCGACGATCTCCCGCAACGGTTCCAGCACCGGATCCTCGCCGGGCAGCGTCAGCGGGTGCCCGGTGCCGGTGAGCACTTCGAGCGCGACGACGTTGTCGGACGTGCGGCCGTAGCCGAGCGCCCGCGCCCCGCACGCGTTGTTACCGATCATCCCGCCGATCGTGCACCGGTTGTGGGTGGACGGATCGGGGCCGAAGCGCAGACCGTGCGGTGCCGCGGCGCGCTGCAGTTCGGCCTGCACGACACCCGGTTGCACCCGCGCGGTCCGGGTCTCTGGGTCGACGGAGAGCACCCGGTTCAGGTGACGCGAGAAGTCGATGACCACGCCAGGCCCGACAGCGTTGCCCGCGAGCGAGGTGCCGGTGCCGCGGGAGGTGAGGGGGACACCTTCCCGGCGGCACACGTCGAGGGTCGTGGCGACGTCGTCGATCGATCGGGCGCGCACCACGGCCTGTGGCGGGACGCGATAGAGAGAAGCGTCGGACGAGTACAGCGCGCGCGTGGTCGAGTCGTCGCAGACCTCCCCGATGCCCGCCGCGCGCAGAGCGCGCCCGATCGGGGTGGAAGTCCTCATAGACAGCGATGCTAGTGGCGGGAGGCATCACTCCGGACGTGGTCGGACAGAACCGCGGAGTACCCGCGAGTGGTGCGAGCGGAGCGGCACGCGCCGGCCCCGTGACGGGACTCGCCTAGCATCGACGCTTGTGCCAGCCGATACCGCTTCGCCCGGGAAAACCGATTCGTCCGACCCGACATCGCGCGTCCGCACAGCTCGGATCGTCGCGATCGTGTCGGGACTGCTCGGGTTCGTGCTGGCTCTGACCCTTCCGTTCCTGCCGGTCCGGCAGGAAACCGGCGAACTGCAATGGCCGCAGAACGGCAGCATCGACAGTGTCGAGGCGCCGCTCGTCACCTACGCCCCGCTCACGCTGCGGGCCAGCGTGCCGTGCGCGGCAGCAGCGCAGCTCGGTTCCGACGGCGGCACCCTCGTCTCGACCATCCCGTCCGGCTCCCCCGACGCCACGGCGGAGGGCCTGGTGATCCGCGCGATACCCGGTGAGGACGGCGCTCCCGGCACCGTCGAGGCCGTCCTGCGCAACTCGGTGCTCGTCTCGGCGCCGCTCGACGAGCCGTGTACGGCCGTGACGGTCGCATCGAACTCCGAACGCACCGCCGCCGAGATCGTGGGCGCCGACCCGCCGGTGGCGATCGAGCTCGAGGGCGACGAGCGGCCGCAGATGGTCGGTGTCTTCAGCGACCTCGGCGGCCCGGCCGGCGCCTTCGAACCCGACGGTGACGACTCCACCGAGCGGTTGTCGGTGCGCGCCGAGCTCGACTCGCGGTTCACCTCGACCCCCACGGTGCTCAAGCTCCTCGCGATGATCGTGTGCGCGCTCGCGACGCTGGTCTCCCTCGTCGCTCTGCATCGACTCGACGGGATCGACGGGCGCCGCGCGCGCCGGTTCCTGCCGGCCCGCTGGTGGCGGTTCACCCTCGTGGACGCGGTGGTCGTGAGCACTCTGCTGCTCTGGCACATCATCGGCGCGAACACCTCGGACGACGGCTACATCCTCAACATGGCGCGGGTGTCCGGCGACGCCGGATACATGGCCAACTACTTCCGCTGGTTCGGTGTGCCCGAGGCGCCGTTCGGCTGGTTCTACGACGTGCTCGTCGTGTTCGCACAGGTCTCGACGTCGAGCGTGTGGATGCGCCTGCCCACGCTCATCGCGGCGATCCTGTGCTGGATGGTCATCAGCCGCGAGGTCATCCCCCGGCTCGGCGTCGCTGTCCGGCACAGCCGGGTGTCGCTGTGGACGGCCGGGCTGGTCTTCCTCGCCTTCTGGCTCCCCTACAACAACGGTCTGCGCCCGGAGCCGATCATCGCGGTCGGTGCGCTGCTGACCTGGTGTTCGATCGAACGCGCGATCGCGACCGGGCGCATGCTGCCCGCCGCGATCGCGGTCCTCATCGCGGCCTTCTCTCTCGCCGCCGGCCCGACCGGCCTGATCGCGGTGGCCGCACTCGTCGCCGGGATGCGCCCGCTGGTGAAGGTTCTTATCGCGCGCCGGCATCTCGTCGGTGTCGTCGCGCCCCTCGCGCCGATCCTGGCGTCGGGCACCGTCGTGCTCATCGCCGTCTTCGCCGACCAGACGCTCGCGTCGGTCCTCGAAGCGACCCGCGTGCGTTCGGCCGTGGGCCCGAACGTGCCGTGGTTCGACGAGCGACTGCGGTGGGACGCACTGCTCACCGTCTCCCCCGACGGTTCGCTGGCCCGCCGGTTCGGCGTGTTCGTGATGCTGTTGTGCCTGGTCGTGTGCGTCATGCTGATCCTGCGCAAGGGCCGCATCCCGGGCACCGCTATCGGACCCTCGCGGCGCATCCTCGGCATCGTCTTCGCGTCGTTGCTGCTCATGATGCTCACGCCGACGAAGTGGACACACCACTTCGGTGTGTACGCGGGCCTGGCCGCGTCGGTGGCTGCGCTCGCCGCGATCGGAGTGGGCTCGGTCGGCATCCGATCGGCCCGCAACCGGGCGCTGTTCACCGCCGGGGTGCTGTTCGTCCTGGCGATGGCCTTCACCGGTTCGAACGGCTGGTGGTACGTCTCGAGCTACGGCATCCCGTGGTGGGACAAGCCGCCGTCGATCTCCGGTTACGCCTTCTCCACGGCACTGCTCGGCCTCACGGTGCTCGCCCTGCTCCTCGCCGCGTGGTTCCACCTGCGCGAGCCGTTCACCACGCCGCGACCCGACCGCAACGGCAGGGTGCGGGCCCTGGCGTCGGCCCCGCTCACGCTGGTCGCGGCGGCGGTGGTGCTGTTCGAGGTGCTGTCGCTGCTCAAGGGCGCGGTCTCGCAGTACCCGGCCTATTCGATCGCCAAGTCGAACGCGGCGGCCCTCACAGGCAACTCCTGCGGACTCGCCGACGAGGTGCTCGTCGAGTCCGAACCGAACGCGACCATGCTTCAGCCCCTCGACGGTGATGCGGGCGAGGCCCTGGGTGCGGGCACGGCCGTCGGTTTCACCCCGAACGGCGTGGCCCTCGACCTCACCGCCGACGCGGAGACCACCACGACCGGTGGCGCCAACACCGTCGACAGCGAGGAGGGCGGCACCACCACATCCACCAGCGCCGGCACCGAGGGCGGTCGCACCAGCGACGAGGGCATCAACGGCAGCACCGTGAAGCTGCCCTTCGGCCTCGACCCGCAGACCACGCCCGTCCTCGGCAGCTACCGCTCCGGCGTGCAGCAGTCCGCCGAACTCGAATCCGGCTGGTACGCGCTGCCGGAGCGCACCGACGAGACACCGCTGCTGGTCGTGACCGCGGCGGGACGCATCCGCTACGTCGACCCCGACGGTGTCATCACCCCCGGTCAGGACGTGCTGCTGGAGTTCGGTTCGTCATCCGGGGACGACGTGACGCCGCTGGCCACGCTCGCCCCGATCGACATCGGCCCGTCGCCGTCCTGGCGCAACCTGCGCGTGCCGAGCGACGCGATCCCGGCCGACGCCGACGCCGTGCGGATCGTCGTCGACGACGGTGACCTCTCCCCCGACCAGTGGGTCGCGGTCACGCCGCCGCGGATGCCGCGCATGCAGACCCTGCAGGAGGTCGTCGGATCCGACGCCCCGGTCCTCATCGACTGGTCGGTGGGTCTCGCCTTCCCGTGCCAGCGACCCTTCGGGCACCGCAACGGTGTCGCCGAGGTCCCCGAGTACCGCATCCTCCCGGACCGGGTCGGGGCCGACGCGACGAACGGCTGGCAGGACGACATCGGCGGCGGACCGCTCGGCTGGATCCCGCTTCTGCTGAACGCCGAGGCCGTCCCCACCTATCTGAACCACGACTGGGATCGCGACTGGGGATCGCTCGAGCAGTACCGTCCGATCGACCCGGATGCCTCCCCCGCGGAGGTCACCACCGACGTGACGACCCGCTCCGGCCTGTGGTCGCCGGGCCGCATCCGTGACGGGGTCCCCGTCCTGCTGGAGTAAGGGCGAGTGCCGTCACACCACGTCGCCGGATACCATCGACTCCCGTGCCCGACGACGTGACGACCTCACCCGCGCCCGCTCCGACCGCCCCCCGGTCGATGGGCGAGGACCTTCGCACTCGGTACCGGACTGCGCGACTCGTCGCCGTCGTCGCCGGGTTGCTCGGCATGATCTTGGCGCTGGCCACACCGTTTCTCCCGGTCCGCGTGACCGAGGCGACGATGTCGTGGCCGCAGGACGCGGCGGCGACCGACGTCGAACTGCCGCTGATGTCGCAGGTCCCCCTCCAGCTCCGCGCCACCGTGCCGTGCAGCGCCGTCGCGGAGATGCCCGGCGACGGCGGGATGCTGCTCGCGACCGCCCCCACCAACGGGCAGGACGCCGCCCTCAACGCGATGTTCGTGCGGGTCGGCGCCGAGAACGTCGACGTGCTCGACCGCAACGTGGTGGTCGCGACCGCGCCGCGCGCCGACGTCGAGTCGGGTGCGTGCAGCGAACTGCAGATCTTCTCCGACTCCGAACGCACCACCGCCGAGTTCGTCGGCCTCTCGGACGAGAACGGCAACCCGCGGTCGGGTGAGCTCACCGGCGACCTGCGGCCGCTCGTCGTGGGCGTGTTCAGCGACCTGCCGACCGCGGTTCCCGGCCTCGACGTCACCGTCGATGTCGATTCCCGGTTCACGTCGTCGCCGACGCTGGTCAAGTCCCTCGCGATGGTCCTCGCGGTGCTGTCGACGGCACTCGCGCTCGGCGCGCTGGCCAAGCTCGACGGCACGGACGGTCGCGGTCACCGCCGCTTCCTGCCGTCCCGCTGGTGGAAGTTCACCGGCGTCGACGTCGTCGTGGTCCTCACGCTCGTCGGCTGGCACTTCTTCGGCGCGAACACCTCGGACGACGGCTACCTGCTGACCATGGCCCGGGCGGCGGAGAACTCCGGCTACATGGCCAACTACTTCCGCTGGTTCGGTGTCCCCGAAGCTCCCTTCGGCTGGTACTACGACGTGCTGGCGGCGTTCGCGAAGATCTCCACGGCCAGCCCATGGATGCGCATCCCGGCACTGATCGCCGGAATCCTGTGCTGGATGGTCATCAGCCGTGAGGTGGTGCCGCGTCTCGGCCGGGCCGTGCGGCACAACCGCATCGCACTGTGGACCGGCGGACTGGTCTTCCTCGCCTTCTGGCTGCCCTACAACAACGGTCTGCGGCCCGAGCCGATCGTCGCGCTCGGTGCGCTGCTGACCTGGTGCTCGATCGAACGCGCCATCGCGACCGGTCGTCTGCTGCCCGCCGCGACGGCGGTGTTCATCGGCGCCTTCACCCTCGCCGCTGCACCGACCGGCCTGATGTGTATCGCCGCGCTCATCGCCGGCATCCGGCCGATGACGCGGATCATCGTGCGCCGCCACCGCGAGGTCGGCACCCTGCCACTGCTCGCCCCGATCGGCGCCGCCGGGATGCTCGTGCTCGTCGTGGTGTTCTCCGACCAGACCCTCGCCGCGGTCCTCGAGGCGACCCGCGTGCGCACCATCATCGGCCCCAACGAGGAGTGGTGGAACGACTTCCTCCGCTACTACTACCTGATGGTGCAGACCGTCGACGGGTCGCTGCCGCGCCGCTTCGCGTTCCTCACGATGCTGCTGTGCCTGTTCACGACGCTGTTCGTGCTGCTGCGCCGCCGCCGGATCCCCGGCGTCGCCGTGAGCCCGACCTGGCGTCTGCTCGGCATCGTCTTCGGCACGATCTTCTTCATGATGTTCAACCCCACGAAGTGGACCCACCACTTCGGGGCGTACGCAGGCATCGCCGGATCGCTCGCGACGGTCACCGCCGTCGTGGTCTCCGCGAGCGCATTGCGGTCGCGGCGCAACCGCACGATTTTCCTCGCCGGAGTGCTGTTCGTCCTGGCGGTGTCGTTCGCCGGCATCAACGGCTGGTGGTACGTCTCGAGCTACGGCGTGCCGTGGTTCGACAAGACCGTCTCGCTGAGCGGCTACCAGTCGAGCTCGCTGTTCCTGGTCCTGTTCGGACTCGCCCTGGTGCTCGTCGCGTGGCAGTACCTCCGCGAGGGCTACGCACCGCCGCCGGAGTCGCCCGAGACGAAGAAGGGCCGGCGGATCCGCGCCCTCGCGGCTGCGCCGCTCACGGTCGTCGCCGCGGTGATGGTGCTGTTCGAGGTGCTGTCGCTGCTCAAGGGCGCGGTGTCGCAATACCCGGCGTACTCGCTCGCTCGCTCCAACATCGGGGCGGTCGCCGGGCAGACCTGCGGTCTCGCGAACGACGTGCTCGTCGAGGCCGACCCCAACGAGGGACGCCTCGCACCGATCATCGACCCCGCCGATCCGCCGGCAAACGACGACCCGCTCGCCGGTGCGGCGCCGCGCGGTTTCACTCCCGACGGCGTGCCGTCCGACCTGACCGCCGACTACGTCGAGGTCAAGCCGGGTCAGGGCAACACCGACAACCAGAGCGTCGGCCCGACCTTCGAGACGGGCGCGGGCGGCGGCACCACGGGTGGTTCCGGTGAGCAGACCGTCAATGGCAGCACCGTGCGTCTGCCCTTCGGGCTCGACCCGTCCGTCACCCCGGTGCTCGGCAGCTACCAGGAGGGTGTGCAGGAACCCGCCGCGCTCACCTCCAGCTGGTACGCCCTTCCCGGGATCACCGACGAGACGCCGCTGGTGATCATCTCCGCGGCCGGTCGCATCTGGTCGTACGACGACACCGGTGCACTGACCTATGGCCAGTCGCTGCTCGTCGAGTACGGCACCCGCCAGGCCGACGGCAGCGTCGAGGCGAAGGGCACCTACCTGCCGCGCGACATCGGCCCCGCACCGTCGTGGCGGAACCTGCGTGTGCCGCTCGCCGACCTGCCCGACGACGTCGACGCCGTCCGCATCGTCGCCAACGACCCCAACCTCACCGGCGACCAGTGGCTGGCGTTCACGCCGCCGCGCGTCCCCACCCTCGAGCGGCTCGACGCCCAGCTCGGTTCCGAGCAGCCGCTCCTGCTGGACTGGGCCGTGGGTCTGCAGTTCCCGTGCCAGCGGCCGTTCGACCACTGGGCCGGTGTGGCCGAGATGCCGAACTACCGGGTCCTCCCCGACCGTCCGCTCGCGGTGTCGTCGACCGACACCTGGCAGTCGGCCGACAACGGTGGCCCGCTCGGCTTCGCGGAGGTCCTGGCGCGACCCGAGCAGGTGCCCACCTACCTCGAGAACGACTGGGGGCGCGACTGGGGTTCGGTGGAGCGGTACGTGCGCTTCTACCCGAATGCGCAGCCGGCCGAACTGACCACCACCGAGGTGACGAGGTCCGGGTTGTGGAAACCCGCGCCGATGCGCGTCTACGAGTGACGGATGAGGCGCGAGTAACGGAAGTGACGCCGACGGGCGACACACATGGCATGACGACCTCGAGAAAGATCGCATTCACGGCAGCCCTGGGCGCGGCGCTCGCGCTCGGTGTGGTCACCGCTCCCGCAGCGTCCGCGGAGCCTGTGGCGGCTACGACCCTGAGCCCTGTGATCGGCGCGGTCGGTGGCACCGGTTCCGCAGGGTGGGGAGGTCTCCTCGTCAACGAGGGCGTGACCGTCGGTGTGGACCCCGAGCGTCCCGGCTTCTCACGATTCGGCAGCAGCTTCCAGTGCCCGTGCCTCGTGAACTGGACGAACGTCACCACCGGACAGCGTGGCACCGTCACCCTGCCGATCTACCCGCCCATCCCCTCCGCAGGATGGGAATACCCCTGGTTCGAGACCGGCTCCGGACGTATCGAGGCGGTCGTGACGACCACCGACATCACCTTCCTGCCGGGCCGGGGTTCCTGGACCGTTCCCTGACCCCCGGCCCGGTGGGGCGGCGTCGGATACACACGACGGGGCCTGTGCACGCACTGGTGCACAGGCCCCGTCGGCAACGGCTCTACAGCGGCAGCAGGTGATGCTTCCGCGGGTTCTTGAACACTTCCTTGTCGCGAAGAAGGTTCAGCGCCTTGCGGATCTCGAGACGGGTGGTCGACGGCTCGATCACCGCGTCGACGTATCCGCGCTCGGCCGCGATGTACGGCGTGGCCACGTGCTCGTTGTAGAAGTTGATGAGCTGCTGGCGCACCGCCGGAGCGTTCTCGCCCGCGGCCTCGATCTGCCGGCGACCGATCACCGCGACAGCCGATTCGGCACCCATCACGGCGATACGCGCGGTGGGCCACGCGAAGTTGATGTCGGCGCCGAGCTGCTTCGACCCCATCACGGCGTAACCGCCGCCGTAGGCCTTGCGGACCACGACGGTCACCTTCGGGACCGACGCCTCGACATATGAGAACAAGAAGCGGCCGCCACGCTTGATGACGCCGATCTTCTCCTGCTCGACACCGGGCAGGAAGCCGGGGGTGTCGACGACGAACACGAGCGGGATGTCGTAGGCGTCGCACACGCGCACGAAGTGCGCGGCCTTGTCGGCAGCAGCCGCATCGAGGGCACCCGACAGGTACAGCGGCTGGTTCGCCACCACGCCCACCGCCCGGCCGTCGACGCGGGCGTAGCCGGTGATGATGTTCGGCGCGGTCTGTGCGCGGACCTCGAGGAACTCGCCGTCGTCGAAGATCTTCAGCAGGATGTCCTGCATGTCGTAGCCGGAGTTGTCGGCGTCGGGCATGAACGTGTCGAGTTCGAGATCGTCGGGCGTGAGCTCCGGTTCGAGACCGGGATTGATGATCGGAGGCTTCTCCTGCGCGTTGGACGGCATGTAGCTCAGGTACTGCCGCACCCACTCGAAAGCGGCCTTCTCATCCGGCGCGACGTGGTGCACGTTGCCGTACTCGGCCTGCTGACGGGCACCGCCGAGCTCCTCGAGGCTCACGTTCTCACCGGTGACCGCCTTGATGACGTCCGGGCCGGTGACGAACATGTGCGAACCCTCGGTGGCGACCACGACGTCGGTGTTGATCGGCGCGTAGACCGCACCACCGGCGCAGTTGCCGACGATCACCGAGATCTGCGGGCACAGACCCGACAGCGGCTCGTGACGCTTGCCGATCTCGCCGTACCAGGCGAGCGAGGTGACGGCGTCCTGCACGCGGGCACCACCGGAGTCGTTGATGCCGACGACGGGGCAACCGATCTTGAGGGCGAAGTCGAGGACCGCGGCGACCTTGCGGCCGAACATCTCACCGACGCTGCCGCCGAAGACGGTCTGGTCGTGGGAGAACACCGCGACGGGGCGGCCGTCGACCGTGCCGTGCCCGACGACGACGGCGTCGCCGTACATCGCATCGTCGCGGCCCGGCATCTTCATCAGCGCGCCGATCTCGACGAAGCTGCCCCTGTCGAGCAGCATGTCGATGCGCTCACGAGCGCTCGGGATGCCCTTCTTCGCGCGCTTGGCGATCGCGAGTTCGCCGGCAGGCTCCTTCGCGATCTCCAGCTTCTCGCGCAACTCGGCCAGCTTCTGTGCCGTGGTGCTCACTTCTTCGTTCAGCTCCTCGAGGCCTCGATGTCGGCCAGCTTGCGGGTCAGGTCTTCCCCCACCTTCGAGATGTACGGCTCGTCGACGATCTGCAGGTGATCGCCGCCGACGTGCACGACCTCGAGATCCGCGACGACCTCGCCCCACCCACCGTCGGGCTGCCGGGTCCCGAAGGCCGGCTCGAGATCGATCGCGTCGTCGTGATACTTGTCGGCCATGTACAGCACGACCTTGCCGTCGTAGGGCAGCAGATCCGCGGTCTGGATGGCGCGGTTGTCGAGCCACGACGTGCGCTGGTGCTCGATGATGCCGCCGGGGATCTGCGCCCCGCTCAGCTCGAGCAGACCCATCAGGATGCCGATCTGCTCCTCGTCGCTGCCGGCCTCGGCCAGCAGGTCGTAGGGCAGCGGCGCGTCGACCCCGTAGGTCTTCTTCGCGAACGCCGAGTAACGCTGCCAGCGCTTGCGGATCTCGTCGGGCGTGTCCTCGACCTTCTCACCGGCCATGACGGTGTCGATGAGGCCGACGAGACGCACGTCCTTGCCCTCCTCGCGGAGCAGACGGGCCACCGCGTAGGCCAGGACACCGCCGAGCGACCAGCCGCACAGCACGTACGGGCCGTTGCCCTGGATCTCCTTGATGAGCGGCAGGTACGCCTGTGCGCGGGTGTCGATCGGGCCCTCGGTGCGCTCGAAACCGAACACCGGGGTGTGCGCGGGCAGGCGGCGCAGCAGGGGCTCGTACGCGACCGTCGAACCACCCGCGGGGTGGAAGACGAAGACCGGCACGGTGTCCGATCCCTCGGCGCGGGGCCGCAGGGTGCGCACGAGTCCGTCGATGCGATCGGCGGATTCGAGATGCTGACGGACGGTCTCGGCGAGCTGCTCGACGGTCGGGGCGGAGAGCACGTCGTCGACGGTGATCTCACCCTCGGCCCGCTCGGTCAGCCGTGCCGCGAGCTTCTCGGCGACATCGCGGTCGAGCTTCGGCAACGGGTTGAAGATGCCCTTGGCCGACTTGCCCGTGACCACGGCCCACGAGGCGAAGGTCAACCGTTCCGCGGCGTCGCGCGGCGGCACGTCGACACCGCTCGACTCCTGCTCGGGCTCGGCCGTCTCGGGCGCGGTCTGTGCTTCGGCTTCGGCTTCGGCTTCGGCTTCGGCGAGAATCTGCTCGGCCTCGCCCACCGCGGTGGTGTCCTCGACCTCGGGAAGATCGTCCTGCTCCGCAGCGGCGGCGCGTTCGGCTGCCTTCTCGGCGGCCTGCTGCTCGGCGAGCTGCGCGACCTCCTCGCGGTTCTCGACGGCGTATCGCAGGTACTTCGCGACGTCGCGCAGGCTCGCGTCCTTGACCGCCGACAGCTGCAGCTGCGGGATGTCGAACTCGTACTCGACGCGGTTCTTGATGCGGACCGCCATGAGCGAGTCGAGGCCCAGCTCGATGAGCGGGATCTCGGCGGGCAGATCCTCGGGCGCATAACCCATGGACTCGGCGACGATCAGCGTCAGGCGGTCGTCGAGGCTCTGCGATCCGTTGGGATCCCACTGGTCGCCGAACGACTCGACGACCTCGGGAAGCTCCTCGGCCTGCGCGGCCGGCTTCGCGGCCACCGCGACGGGCGCGGGCAGCGGCTCACCGGAGGTGACGACACCCTCGTGGACGAGCGTGAAACCGTCGCCGGTGTTCGCGTGCACCTGCAGTGACGCGCCACCCGGGTGCCGGGTGAGCGTCGTGGTGAGGGTGCCGGTCGCGGGGACGTCGGTGTGCGGGATGGACGCGGTGAGCGTGACATCGGACAGCACCTGCGAGGCCGCCGCGACGACCAGCTCGGCCGCATCGGTGACGGCGGATGCCTGCACCTCCCACACGTAGCGGCCGTCGGGCAGTGCGACCCGGGCGCCGGGCGCGCGGCCGTTGCCGGAGGTGCCGATGCTGGCGTCGACCCAGTACGGCTTGCGCAGGAAGGCGGTGCGCGGCAGGTCGGCGTAGTCGCCTTCCGGCAGCAGCGTCCTCAGATCGACGGACTGCCCGTGCACGTACAACTGCGCGAGCGCGGTCAGCACACCGAGGGACTCGTCCTCCTTGCGCTTGAGCGTCTGGATGAACTGGCCGTCCTGCACACCGGCGTCGAAGGCCGTCGCCGCGACCGACATGAGCGTCGCGGGGTTGGCGTTGAGCTCGACGAAGGTGGTGTGCCCGTCGGACAGCGCCTGCCGGATCGCCTGCGTGAAGTACACGCTGTGGCGCATGCCCTTGGTCCAGTACTCGACGTCGTGGATGCCCTCGTGACCTGCACGGTAGAGGGTCTCCTGGTCGACCGACGAGTACAGGTCGACCTTCAGGCGGTGCGGTTCGATGCCGGCGAGCTCGGCCGCGAGCTCGCCGAGGATCGGATCGACCTGCGAGGTGTGGCTCGCGCCCTTGGTCTGCAGGACCCGGGCGAATTTCTCCTCGGCCTCGGCACGCGTGACGATCGCGTTGACCTGCTCCTGCGGGCCACCGATGACGGTGTGCGTCGGCGCCGCGTAGACGCAGACCTCGAGCTGCGGGAAGTCGGGCAGCACGTCGGTGATCTCGGCGGCGCTGTACTCGACGAGCGCCATGAGGCGGATGTCGTCGCCGGTCAGGCCGGATTCGGCCTCACCCATCAGACGCGAACGCGAGCAGATGACGCGCACGGCGTCCTCGAGCGAGAGTCCGCCCGAGATGTAGGCGCCGGCGGCCTCACCCATCGAGTGGCCGACGACCGCGGCGGGCTCGGCACCGTGGTGGCGCAGCAGCGCGGCGAGACCGATCTGGATCGTGAAGATGCCGACCTGCGCCGTCTCGACGTCGTAGTCCTGCGCGTCGTCGAGGAACTTCTCCTTCATGGAGTAGCCCGACTCGTCGTAGATCAGCTCGTCGACCTCGTCGACGGCCGCCGCGAAGACAGGGTTCTCCAGGTACAGCTGCTTGGCCATTTTGCGGTGCTGGGCACCGAAGCCGGAGAGCACCCACACCGCGCCCTTGGAGGCGGGAGCGTCGGCGGTGAACACGCCCTGCGCGGGCTTGCCGGCGGCGACGGCACGCAGACCGGCGATCGCCTCACCGTGGTTGCTCGCCACGACGATCGCGCGGGACCGGCCGTGGTTGCGACGAGCGAGCGTGCGGGCGACGTCGGCGAGCGGCGTCGTGCTGCCCTTCTCGGTCTCGAGCCAGTCGGCGAGATCGGCGGCGGCACGGCGGCGACGCGACGGCATCGCAGCGGAGACGGCGAGCAGGACGGGCAGCTCGCGGGCCTGCTCGGTGGTCTCCGCGGCGGGGATCTCCTCCGGCAGGACCTCGACCTCGGCCTCGGACGCTTCGAGCCCCTCGGGGCCGGTGTACTCGCGCACGACGACGTGCGCGTTCGTGCCACCGAAACCGAAGCCGGATACACCGGCGACGGCGCGACCGGTGTAGCGCGGCCACTTCGCGCCCTCGGGGATGACCTTCAGGTGCGCGCTGTCGAACGGGATGTACGGGTTGGGCGCGGTGTAGTTGAGCGTCGGGGGCAGCTGATCGTTCTGCATCGCGAGAACGACCTTGATGAGACCGGCCGCACCCGCGGCGGACTCGAGGTGACCGAAGTTGGTCTTGGCCGAACCGAGCAGGACCGGCTTGTCGTCCTCGCGGCCACGACCGACGACGCGGCCGAGCGCGTCGGCCTCGATCGGGTCGCCGAGCACCGTGCCGGTGCCGTGCGCCTCGATGTAGTCGACACCGGACGGCAGGATCTGCGCGTCGCGGTAGGCGCGGCGCAGCACGTCGACCTGCGCTTCGGGGTTGGGAGCAGCCAGGCCGTTGGAGCGGCCGTCCTGGTTGACGGCCGAACCGGCGATCACCGCGAGGATGTCGTCGCCGTCGCGCTCGGCGTCCTCGAGACGCTTGAGCACGACGAGACCCCCGCCCTCGGCGCGGATCATGCCGTCGGCGTCGGCGGAGAACGCCTTGATGCGGCCGTCGGGTGCCATGACGCCGAGTTCGTCGAAACCGAGGGTGCCGGCCGGGGCCAGCAGCATGTTGACGCCACCGGCGAGGGCGACGTCGGCTTCGCCGTTACGCAGCGCACGTACGGCCTGGTGCACGGCGACCAGCGACGACGAGCACGCCGTGTCGAGCGTGACCGACGGGCCGTGGAAGTCGTAGAAGTACGACACGCGGTTCGCGATGACCGCGGTGGAGGTGCCGGTGAGCGCGTAGGGATGCGCTGCGGACGGATCGCCGACCGCGAGGAGCATGTAGTCGCTCGCCGAGCTGCCGATGAACACACCGACCGAGCCGCCCTTGAGGTCGCTCGGCGGGATGTGCGCGTGCTCGAGTGCTTCCCAGGTCAGCTCCAGCGCGAGGCGCTGTTGCGGGTCGACCATCTCGACCTCGCGCGGCGACATCGCGAAGAACTCGGCGTCGAAGCCCTTGACGTCGTCGAGGTAGCCGCCCCTGGTGTTGGCGTTGCGGATCGACTCCCACACGGCGGGATCGTTCTCGAACTCCGACCAGCGGCCCTCGGGCAGATCGGAGATGCCGTCGCGTCCGGACGCGAGCAGCTCCCACATCTGTTCGGGGGTGTCGACGTGGCCCGGCAAACGGGTGGACAGACCGACGATGGCGACGTCCTTCGAACCCGCCGCGGCACCGACCGTGTACAGGGCGGAGTCGTCCTCGGCGGGTGCCTCGGGCTCACCTTCGATGATGCGCGTCGCGAGCGACGCGATCGTCGGGTGCTGGTAGGCGATCGTCGCGTTGAGGGTGACACCGAGGAGTTCCTCGATCTCACCCGCCATGGCGACGGCGTCCCGGGAGGACAGCCCGAACTCCTCCATCGGACGATCGTCCGAGATCTGGGAGACCGGCTGCCCGGTCGCGTCGGCGATCCAGTTGCGCAGCCATTCGCGCAGCTGCGCAACCGTCATTTCAGTGTCAGACATCAACCCACCACGCTACCCGGGAAAGAGGACATTCGTTCTTACACGCTGTCCGGGAATGCCTGCTGCTGGTAACCACCACGCAGCGTTCCCTCGACATATGCGGTCTTGCACGCCCGACGCGCGATCTTTCCGCTGGACGTACGGGGAATCGAACCGGCCGGCACGAGCAGCACGTCGCGGGCGGTGACACCGTGCCGGGACGAGATCGCGGCACGTACCGCGTCGGCGATCGGCTGCGGATCGGCCTTGCCGGCGCCGGGGGCGCGCTCGGCGACGATCACGAGCTGCTCCGACGAATCGTCGGCATCGAACTGCAGGCCGGAGGCGTCGTTGTCGAACACCTCGCGCGGCAGCTGGTTGGCCGGCACCGCGAACGCCGCGACGAAGCCGGGACGCAGCGCGGAGCTGGCCTCCTGCGCCGAGAACTCGAGGTCCTGGGGGTAGTGGTTGCGGCCGTCGACGATCACGAGGTCCTTGACGCGACCGGTGATGTAGAGCTCGCCGTCGATGTAGACGCCGTAGTCGCCGGTGCGCAGCCACTTGCTGTCGTCCGGGGTGCCCTCGGCGTGGCTGCCCTCGGCCAGACGCTTGGTGATGCGGTTGTGGAAGGTGTTGTCGGTCTCTTCCTTGCGACCCCAGTAGCCGATGCCCATGTTCTCGCCGTGCAGCCAGATCTCGCCGACCTGCTCATCGGGCATCTCGGTGCCGGTCTCGGCGTCGACGATCGCGGCCCACTGGCTGCGTGCGACGTAACCGCAGGAGACCTGCGGGATGGCGTTCTCGGCATCGGGCTCGACGCGCATGACCCGGCCCGCGTTGAGTGCGGTGCGGTCGACGTAGATGACCTTCGCCTCGTCGCTGTGACGGGTGGAGGAGACGAACAGGGTGGCCTCGGCCATGCCGTAGGACGGCTTGATCGCCGTGCGAGGCAGACCGTAGGGCCCGAATGCCTCGTTGAACTTGCGCATCGACGACGTGGTGACCGGCTCGCTGCCGTTGATCAGGCCGATGACGTTGCTCAGGTCGAGTTCTTCGCCCGGCTTGGGGACCGCGCGTGCCGCAGCGTGCTCGAACGCGAAGTTCGGGGCGGCGGCGAAGGTGCCGGCACCGTCGGAGACGGCGGCAAGCTCGCGGATCCAGCGGCTCGGCCGGGCCACGAAGGCACGCGGGCTCATGATGGTGATGTACTTGCCGCCGACCGCGGGCAGGATCACCGTGAGCAGGCCCATGTCGTGGAACAGCGGCAGCCAGGTCACGCCGCGCGACGACTCGTCGAGCTCGATGGAGTCGGCCATCTGGATGACGTTGGTGAGCACCGAGCGGTGAGTGATCTCGACGCCGGCGGGAACGCGGGTCGAGCCGGAGGTGTACTGCAGGTACGCGATGTCGTCGGTGCCGATGGGCGGCCGGTTCCAGGACTCGGCGACCGAGTCGGGGATGGCGTCGACGGCGATCACGCGGGGACGCTGCGCAGCGGGGAGCGGGCGGAAGAACTGCCGCACGCCGGCCGCGGACGAGGTGGCGGTGAGGATCGCGCTGGGGGTGCAGTCGCCGAGAACGGCGTGCAGGCGATCGGTGTGGCCGGGCTCGTCGGGATCGAACAGCGGCACGGCGATGGTGCCGGCGTAGATCGCGGCGAAGAAGGACACGACGTAGTCGAGGCCCTGCGGAGCGAGGATCGCGACGCGGTCGCCGGGAGCCGTGACCTGTTGCAGGCGCGCGGCGATGGCCTTGATGCGCACGCCGAACTGATCCCAGGTCAGCTCGTGCACCTCGCCGTCGCGTTCCCGCGAGTAGTCGATGTACCGGTAGGCGAGGTCGTCACCGTTTGAAGCGAAGTTCCCCTCGAGGTGATCGAGCAGGGTCTGCCCTTCAGGCAGCCTGATCCGCCCGTTCTCATCGATGAACTCTTCGAACCCGACGCTCAATTCCTTCTCCCTGTCGAAGCGATCCCACAACCACTCGACATGGTTGCGCCACTAACTTTTCCTCCGCGCCGGCGGATCGTCGTACCGATACCGCCCCCCACGGCTTCCGGCGGTCCGTTCCTCGAACGTGTCCATCGACCCCAGATCACGAATATGTTACAGATCGGCATCACGCGCACCCACGCAAAGTGCGGTCGCCGGGAAGAACGCTTCCCCTCGCACACGGGAAACACAAAGATACGACATGGTCGTCTTCACACACACATTCCGCGCCCGTCGAACGAGACGAGCACACGATCCGATTGTGTGCGAGGGTTTTTCGACGCCGACACCGACCGACGGTGCAACCCGCCGCCCTCTGCTGCCCAGGATCGGCGCCCCGGTACGTACGCCCGACCGAGGCGAGAGCTCGTGACAAGGATCATTCCCGGTCGCGGGCCGTCGCTACGCCCCCGGAGGGGGCCGGCCGTTCGCCGTGCCGTCACTGGCACCATGAACCTCTTCTCCTGTGGCAGTCGTCGTGCGCCACGATCCCGGACGGCCGGGCCGCAGCCGAGGGATGAGTCTAAAGGCAGTCCGTCTTTCGAGTGTACCGGGTGGTGAGATCGGACACTACCGGCGAGTAATATGTGGGAGGGTTCACTCGGGCCCGAACCTCCCCCGCGTGCAGCGACGGCCGCACCTCATTCTTCTGCGGGTTCCGGTGCGGCATCGATCTTCTCCGCCGCCCAGTTCACGATCCACTGCGTCGCGGTCGTGCCGTTCTCGTCCACGACGTAGGTGTTGTACATCGCGTGGATCGGGTTGTTGACGTACTCGAGCAGGCGCGGAGCGGCCGACATCCAGTTGGCGGGATTCAGCGCGTTCGGTGGTGCGTCACAGATACTGTCCGTGGGCGCGCAGATTTGGATCGTGCGGTCGTCGAGCTCCCCGAAGCCACCGGGACGCGCGCCGGTCATCGTGATCCCCGGCAGCCGCAGGCCGTCGAGCGACAATTCGGCGCCCACTCCGGCGACGGGCGCACCGATGTCGGTGCCCGAGACCCCGTCGCGGCGACCGTCGGCAACGAGTGCGACACCGAGCACCCGGTCGGCGGGGACCGGGCCGTTGCCGGCACCGATCTGCGCGGCGACGTCGCCCACGATCACGGCGCCCTGCGAGAAACCGGTGAGCACGTAGGTGGTCAGCGGGCACTCGGCCGAGCGTCGCGCGAGGATGTCGGTGGTGGCCGCGAATCCCTCACTGCGGCTGTTGTTGTAGGACTGCTGGCCGTCCGGCGGGATCGCAATGGGGTTCGAGAACTGCGCGACGTACGGCACCGTGTAGACATCGGCGCGTTGGGCGTCGAAACGCTCCTGCAGCGGCCTCGTCACGTTGAGCATGAGCGAGTACGGGTTCGCGGCCGGAGCGTACGGATCGTCGCCCACCGCGGACTCCCAGGTGCCCGGCACCGCGACGACCTGCACGTCGGGGCACGAGGCCGGCTGCGACTGCGGCTCCTCCGGCCCGGGCGGGGTAGGAATCGGCGACGGGATGTCCAGCCGCCCCGCGAGCATGTACCAGAGCACCAGCACGATCGCCAGGACGAGCAGCGCCCCCACGACCACGATCCTGCGTCCGCGACGCTGCTTCGTCCTGACCATTCGTGCTGTCCCCGCGTTCCCTAGTTGCAGTACGTCTCGCCGGCGACGGCGATGTACGTGTCGGCCGTCGAGGAGGCCTGATCCTCCGACAACTCGACACCACCGGCTGCAGCATCACTACCCACGAGCGCGGTCACGAACACCTTGATCTCCTCCGGCGACCCGCCCTGCGCCTGGGCGCTGCAGATGTAGTCGGCGATGTTCACCGCGCCGGTCTCGTCGCTGGGCTCGACGCCCTCGGCGCGGAGACCGTCGAGGAAGGCCTGTGCGCCGGGCGTGGGAGCGGGTGCCGCGCCCGTGTCCTCTCCGGCATCGTCGTCTCCGGCAGCGGGCGAGGACGGAGCCGGGGACGCCTCGCTCGTCTCGGTCTCGCCCGTGGTCTCGGCCCCGGCCGCGCCGGGGGATGTCTCGGCCGCGGAGGTCGATGTCGACGCCGAGGTTTCCGTGGCGGCAGACGTCGTCGGCGTGTTCGTCGCGGTGGAGTCGTCGCTTCCGCACGCGGAGAGAACGGCCGTGGCGGTCAGTGCCGCAGCGAGGGCGCCGAGGACTCGGGTCGAGCGTGAGCGGGTCCGTGCAGGCATGTGGTGGGGTCCTCACATCCGGGATGTCGGTCGAACTTGGTCAGATGCGCCCCAGGCTACAGAGCGGCCCGTGCGGCCGGTAGGAGCGTCCCTCCTCCCCCGGTTACACGGGCCGACCCTGCTGTCGTTCGGTTACGGCTGCAGCTTCACTTCGTCGCCGTCGAGGGTGATGAAGCCGTTCTGAAAGTTCTGCTGGACACCCTTGCCGTCCACGGCCGGGAACTCGTCGCTGATCGGCAGGCCCAGACGTCCTTCGGCACCCTTCTCGGCGAGCCACGCCTCGAGGATCTTGCCGCGGACCGGCCAGGCACCGGTGAGCGGGCTCCAGTAGATGTTGCCGTGCTGGAACTCGTTGAAGCGACCGTCACGCCCTGCGGGCTGCTCGCTGGCCGTCGGGTAGCCCAGGACTCCCGTCTCGTAGCCGAGCTGGGAGTACTTGTCGAGGATCATGCCCTGCACGCCGTGGGCGCCGGTGTCCTCGCTCCAGTACATGGCGCCGATCTCGAAGCCCTGGACCGCGCCGCGGCCGTCGGGGGTCGCCGCCTCGTCGAGGATCGGGTAGCCGAGCGGTCCGCCCTCCCAGCCCTGGTTCTTCCATTCCTCGAAGATCTTTCCGCGGAGCGCATGGGCGCCGTGCTCGGGCGTCCAGTAGATCGCGCCGTTCCGGAAATGGTTGAACCGTCCGCGTCCGTCGGGTGCGACGCGTTCCTCGGTGGTCGGATAGCCGAGCTGCCCGGCCGGACCGCCGACACCCTGGTAGGCGCCGCCGATCGCACCCGCGACCGGCACCGTCGTGCCGTCGGACGAGAAGACGCGGCCGAAGCGGAAGTCCTGCACCTTGCCACCGGCGACGTCGTATTCACCGGTGAGGCAGTCGCCGAGCCAACCGTTCACGTTCGCCACATCGCCGAAGGCGCCGGTGGGGTTGCACTCGGGCTTGTCGACCTCGACCCCGAGGGTGTTGGCGAGCTGCGGCCACAGCTGGTGCAGTTCGAACTCCCAGTACTTCCACGTGTGGGTGCCCGACGGCCGGTACACGATCTGGGCGGGGATGCCCTGCTTCTCGAGCTTCGTCGCGAACGCCTGCGAGGTGAGGCGCGAGAGGATCTCGAGGCCCATGCCGGCGTAGTTGGTGCTGACCCCGGGGATGCCCGACGGATCGTCGTGGGGGCCGGTGGTGCCGCTGCCGCTCGAGACGTACAGGCTCACGCCCTCGAGCTTGTCGGCGAGCAGGTAGGGATCGTGCGACTCCCAGCCCTCGGAGCCGGGCGCACCCCACATCGCCTCGGAGTCGAAACCACCGGCGTCCTGCATCGCGTAGTGGATGGCCTCGGGCATGCCGAGGGTGGTGGTGGTGAGGATGCCGGACAACGACGCCGCGAACTGCGCGAAGCCCGGGTTGCGGGCGGGTAGGAACATCGCGGCGGTACCGCCCATCGACAGGCCGACGACGCCACGCTTGTCGGTGGTACGCCAGTCGCGTTCGAGCAGCGGAGGGAGTTCCTTCGTCAGGAAGGTCTCCCACTTGTAGTTCTGTCCGTTGTTCTGATCGATCCAGTCGGAGTAGAAGCTCGACTGGCCGCCCACCGGCAGCACGACGTTGACGTTCTTGTCGGCGAAGAAGGCCTCCGCATCGGTCTCGAGCGTCCACCCGTTCTCGTCGTCGCGCGCGCGCATGCCGTCGAGCATGAACACCGACGGGAACTTCGCGTCGGGCTTGCTGTTCCAGTCGCGCGCGAGCAGCAGCTGCACCTGGATCGGCGTCCCCATCGACGGCGAGTCGATCCACAGAGCGACGCGGCGATCGGTGAGCCAGTCGACAGAGCGGACGGTCGCACCGGCAGTGCTCGTGGGGCCGGACTGGGCGATGAGCGGATCGGCGGTAGCCACCGAGACAGTGGTCAGACCTGCGGCGACGGGCGCGACGAGAGCTGCGGCGATCAGTGCGAGCGCACGGGATCTTCTGCGCCGCGCACCCGCGACGCGAGCCGCTCTCCTGCTCGGACCCGTCCGTCGCTCACCGTGCTCGAGCTCAGTTCGCATCTGCATCGCTCACTTTCTGCGTTGCCGGATTTCCTGCCGAAGTGCGGCTTCGGGTGGACCGCGACGGCGGCAGTGGCAGGGCGCCCCGGCTGGGTATGCCGACTCGGGATACCGGAGTCCCGGATGTTGTTTCTACACCGGCGGCACCCGGAATCGCGGGTGCCGCGCTGTGACAGGTGAGAAAATTGTTGCAGAAAGTTACGACGCCGCCCACTCACCGGATCGGTGAGCGGGCGGCGTCGTTGCTAGCAGTGCGTACCGGAGATCAGAACGCGTTCAGCGCCTCGAGGATCTGCGGGCGTGCCTTCCACAGCTGATCCTCCCAGTACTTCCATGCGTGCGTGCCGCGCGCCGGGAAGTCGAAGGTAGCCGGGATGCCGAGCGTCGCCAGCTTGAGCTGGAACGCGCGGGTCTGGGCGAGGGACAGCGCCTCGAGCGCCATGCCGTTGGCGGTGTTGTAGTAGCCGACGAAGCCCTGCGGGTTGTCGTGCTCACCGGGCAGACCGCTGGCGGCCGAGATGTACAGCGACAGACCCTCGAGCTTCGGAGCGAAGACGAACGGGTCGTTGCGCAGCCACGCCGGGCTCCACGGCGGGCCCCACATCGAGTCGACGTTGAAGCGGCCGGCGTCGAGCATCGCCACGCGGATGGCCTCACGCATGCCGGGAGCCGACAGGTTCAGGTAGCCGGACAACGACGACGCGAACTTGAACTGGTCGCGGTGGTAGGCGGCCAGGGTCAGGGCGGCGGAACCGCCCATCGACAGGCCGAGAATGCCGTTGTTGTTGCGCGACACGCCACGGGTGGCGAGATAGTCGGGCAGCTGCTCCGTCAGGAACGTCTCCCACTTGTAGGTGATGTCCTGGCCGTTCAGGTTGGACGGCGCGTACCAGTCGGTGTAGAAGCTCGACTGTCCGCCGACCGGCATGATCAGGCTGACGTTGTCGTTCGCGAACTGCTGCAGGGCGTTCGTCTCGAACGTCCAGGCGTTCGCGTCGTCCCGAGCGCGCAGGCCGTCGAGCATGTAGAGCGCCGCGTCGCCACCGCGCGCGGCCCACTGGATCTGAACCTTGATCGGGCCCATGTCGGACTCGACGAAGACCTCTTCGAAGCCCCCTGCAGGCGCGCGGTGCGAGACCGGCGCTCCCTGCGCCGGCGCGGCGACGGCGGCGGTGGTTCCGACGAGGCCGGCAGCCACGGGGAGGACCAGAGCTGCGGCGGCGGTGCCGAGCAGTCGCCGTCGAAGGCCCTGCCTCAACCTCGGGACAAAACGCATGAACAATGCTCTCTTTCTCGTCTGCGGCGTCCGCGTTCGCGTCCCCCGGATTCCGGCGATGACGACCGCGGAAGGCCGCCCCAAGTCACACTGCGGTCAAAACTGTAAAGGACCGCGTGATCTCTGACAAACCCTGGTTTCAACAGCTCTTGGGCACCTCTTGACCTATAGGTCAAGCACGCGCTGCCGGAATGTTACCCATCCGTGATGCGTCGTGATCCTATCGAGACAGTCGAAGGGGGCCAAGTTGATCTCGGTGTCCGGCCGTCACCCCCGCGGCGGTGGCATCGGCAGGTCACAGCGCTGGATCTCGTACTTCGGCACCCGTTCGATCCGGTACGAGGCGTAGTCGAACGCGTTGCGCAGGTTCCTCTTGAACAGTGCCCACGTGAGTTCGGCGCTCGAGGAATCGATCATCTCCCGGGTCTCGGGACAGGTCAGCGCGGTCTTCGCCATCGCGACCCAGTCCTCGTCGAGATAGCCCGGCATCCACGGATGGACGTCGACCATGCCCGAATCGGCGACCACCCAGTCGGGGAACAGGATCTTGTCATGGCCGATCCGGCCGTCCTCGAGACGCTCAGTGTGCGCGGCGAGCGGGTAGGCCAGGCCCATCTGGTCGACGACCCGCACGTCCAGACCGGTGTTCATGCTGGTCATGCCCAGGTTCAGGAAGAACACCGTGTGCCCGGCACCGCCCGGTGGGATGGGCTCGGGTGGCGGCACGACGTCCCACGCGTCGAAGGAGGGGGTCGGCAGCAGCAGCCCGCCGTTCGGGGTGTTCGCGATGGCCTCGACCATGGCCCGCATACGTGGGTAGTCGAGATAGTCCTCGGCCAGGATGGGATGCAGATGCCCGGTGTTGAGGGCGTAGAAGGCGCGCTCGTCGACGATGCCGGATCGGCCCACCACGGCGCCCTCGGTCATGCCGGTCGTGTTGGCCGCGGCGGCCGTCCACACGACGGTGCCCAGCCACAGCACGGCCAACGCACCCGCGACCTGCGTCGGCCGGTTGTTGCCGAGCTCCGCCCGGTCCGGGATCCGCAGCGGGACGACGGCGACGGGCAGGAGCAGGCAGAACAGCGGCGGCAGGAGGACGCGGCCGTGCATGAAGTCGCCGCCCACACGCAGCGAGTACAGCGCGAGCAGCACACCGGAGCCGAGGAACAGCACGACGACGGCGGTCGGCGTGCGCAACAGCTTCTGCGCCCAGGTCAGCGTGGCCCGCACGTCGCGCGGATCGGGACGCGCCGCCGCTGCGGTGAGGCCCACCACCTCACGGCTGGTCGCGAGGACGAGCGCGGCGAGGACCGCGAGGACCAGCAGCGGCAGCCACAGCAGGTACGGCGAGACGAGGTTGCCGAGATATTCGAGGCCCTGCGACCACTTGGCACCACCGGCGTCCTTGGCGACCGCGGTGTTGGGATAGGGCAGTCCGTAATAGCCCATGCGCCAGATCTGGTAACCGATCGGGATCATCCCGGCGACCGCGACCATCGCGACCCGGATGCGCAGGTCGAGGCCGGGCGCGAGGAACAGCATCGCGAGTGCGAGCACCGCGACCAGCGCGAGTTCGGGTCGCACGAGCGGGCCGAGTCCGGCGACGAACGCCGTGGCGAGGATCTGCCCGGTACCCGGGAGCGATCCGTCCCCTCCCGGCGTGGGGGTCGCCCACCGGGCCATGAGCAGCCACAGCAGGCCGAGCCAGCAGATCACCAGGCAGGACTCGAGGCCCGAGGTGGCGAAGTCGCGGGCCGGGGGCACCGCGATGTAGACGAGGACACCGGCGGGCAGGAGCAGCACGGCGCCCGTGGTGGCGCGCAGTCGCCACCGGTACAGGCGTGCGGCGCCGAGCATGGCGAGGACGATCGCGCCCGTCGACAACACGAGCGCGATCGTGAGCACCACGTATTCGAGGCGGAGGCCGGTGAGCCATCCGCCCGCGTAGACGATGTACGTCCACGCGGTGGAGGTGTTGGCCTCCACACGCTCCCCCGCGTTGAACACCGGCCCGTTGCCGGCGAGGAGGTTGCGCACGGTTCGCAGGACGATGAGACCGTCGTCGGCGATCCAGCGCCGCTCCCACGCTCCCCAGAACATCAGGAACGCGGAGACGACCACACCCGCGGCGAACACACCGCCGGTGAGGCGGTCACGCCGAACGGGCCCGACCGTACTGGACGGTCCGGCCTCGGTGTCGTGGACGCCGTGCACGACGTCAGAAGAGGTAGACAGCACCGCCGACCACCAGGATCCACACCACTGCGAGCAACTGCAGCACCCGGTCCTTCAGGGCGATCTCCTCGGGTTCGCCGGCTTCACCGCCGTCGACGTCGACCGCGTAGCGCAGGATGGCGACGACGAACGGGACCATCGAGATGGCGTACCAGTTGGAACCGGCCACGTTGTCCTGTTCGAACGCCCACAGGCCGTAGCAGAGCACGACCGCCGTCGCCGCGACGGTCCACACGAACCGCAGGTAGGTCTCGGTGTAGTACTCGAGCGACTTGCGGATCTTCGCGCCGGTGCGGGTCGCGAGGCGCAGCTCGGCGTACCGTTTGCCGGCCGCCATGAACAGCGACCCGAACGCCATGATCAGCAGGAACCACTGCGACAGCGGGATCTCGGCGGCCACGCCACCGGCGATGGCACGGATCAAGAAGCCCGACGAGACGATGCAGATGTCGAGCACGGCCTGGTGCTTGAGCCCGAAGCAGTACGCGAGCTGGATGCCGATGTACACCGCCATGACGACGGCGAGCTGCCAGTTCGCGATGAACGACAGCGCGATCGAGCCGACGAGCAGCACCGTCGCGAGGATGTACGCGAGTCGCACCGGGAGCACGCCGGCCGCGATGGGCCGGAACCGCTTGGTGGGGTGTGCACGGTCGGCTTCGACGTCCATCGCGTCGTTGACGAGGTAGATGCCCGAGGCGGCCATACAGAAGACGACGAAGGCGAGCGCGACGGGCAGCAGCACGTCGACCTGGGTGACCGAGCCGGCCGCCATCGGGGCCGCGAGCACCAGGACGTTCTTCACCCACTGTCGGGGACGGACCGCCTTGACGATCCCGGCGCCCAGGCTCTTGGGCGCCTCCTTGACGGGCGCCGGTTCCTCGCTCATCGATCTCCCCACTTCGTCTCTGCCCGCGCCACGACGGCCGCGGACGCCGCACCGAGTGCCGCACCCGCCAGCACATCCGTCGGATAGTGCACGCCCAGCACCAGGCGGGACAGCATCATGGGCGGCACGAGCACCGCGGGAAAGGGTAGCCCGGTGGTGCGGGCGAGTAGCACGGCCGCCGCAGTCGTGGACGTCACATGCGACGACGGGAAGCTCAGCCGGCTCGGCGTGGACACGTTGACCTGCACCGTCGGGTCCACCGGCCGCGGACGGCGCACGACCCGCTTGATGACGACGGACGCCGCGTGGGCACCGAACGCGCCGACCGCCACGCTCGCCCACTTGCGGCGACGGGGACGGTCGACGAGGGCGCCGGCGGCGCCGATCGCGATCCAGCCGAGAGCGTGCTCACCGAAGTGCGACATGCCGCGGGCGATCGTCGTCGCTGCGGGTACGGCACCGGCGGTGGCCTGGACGGTCTGCAGCACCCGCACCTCGGTGTCGGTGCTCTTCCAGTGACGTGCAGCCGCAGTGCCGGGGTCAGTTGCCGATTCCGAAGACACGCTCCCACTCCTCCTTGCTGGTCAGGGCGGGAACCGCGTCCCGGTACCGCTTCTTCATCTCGGGGAACCGGCGCGCGAGTTCGCGTCGCAGCCTGAGCGCCTCGGTGAGCAGGGCCTGGGCCTGAGCACGGTCGCGCTTACGGTAGACGACACCCCGACCGTCCGCCGTGGTGACCGTCACGCCGTCGACCTGCGAGAGCAGGAACCACCGCGCGTCGATGGTGGGCACGTTCAGCTGCGGCCGCTCGTGGTGCTCGCGGTTCTCGGGGCGCACGTTGTGCAGCACACCCTTCGCGAGACGCCTGACCTTCGCGACCGCACCCTCGGGCAGTCCGACGGCCCCGACCTCGGCGCCGGATGCCATCGGCAGTTCGGTCGACGACGGCAGCACCACGGCGTCGGGGAAGTTCTTCCGGAGCGCGTGCACCTCGCCGAGGGCACGCGGCAGCAGCTCGAACAGGTTCTCCGGACCGGCGAGGAAGTCCTCGATGGCCTTGTTCTGGATCGCGACCGTCGAGTACTCGAGACACACGAGGTGCTTGATCGTGGCCTTGATCGTGTCGAGCACCATCGGCTTGGCGTCGCCGTGCTGGTGCAGCGCGGCCACGACGAGCCGGTTGCGCAGATGGAAGTACGCCTGCCAGTCGATGGCGTCGTCCTTGTCGCTCCACGCCATGTGCCAGATCGCGGCGCCGGGCATCGTCACCGTGGGGTAGCCGGCGTCCCGTGCCCGCAGGCCGTACTCGGCGTCGTCCCATTTGATGAACAGCGGCAGGGGCTGGCCGATCTCCTCCGCGACGACACGCGGGATCATGCACATCCACCAGCCGTTGAAGTCGACGTCGATGCGTCGGTGCAGGAGCTTCGAGTTCTCCCGGTCGCGCAGCGGCTTGGTGGAGAAGTCGTGGTCGTACTCGACGTTCGGCGCGGCACCCCACATGAAGTTCGAGCGGTGGATGACCTCGCCCATGGTGTGCAGGTGGCTGCGTTCCTGCAGGTTGAGCATCTGCCCGCCGACGAGCATGGGCTTCTTCGCGAATCGCGACAGGGCGAGCGCGCGCAGGATCGAGTCGGGTTCGATCTCGATGTCGTCGTCCATGAACAGGATGTACGGGCTGGAAGTGGTCTTCAGCGCCTCGTACATGATGCGGCTGTAGCCGCCGGAGCCACCGAGGTTGCCCTGGTCGTGGATGACGAGACGGTCGCCGAAGGGTTCGGCGGCCTCCGCGAAGTCGGCCTCGTCGCGAACCTTGCGGGTGCCCTGGTCGGGGATGATGACGGCGTCGACGACGTCCATCACCAGCGGGTCGGACGCGAGCGCACGCAGCGCCTTCACGCAGTCGGCAGGGCGGTTGAAGGTCGGGATGCCCACTGCGACCGAGGCGTGTCCGGGCGCCTCGACAGGTGCGTACCAGCCGGCGGCGTGCAGCGTGACCTCGCTGTCGGTGGTGACGTCGAACCACAGCCAGCCGCCGTCCTCGAACGGCCCCAGGTCGGCTTCGATCTCGACGACCGTGTCGGACCCGCGGAACTCGCGGCCGGTGACGTGGATGCGGCTCGAGTCGGCCTTGCTGCGGTACAGGTCGACGCGGCCGTGGCCGGTGAGTTCGAGTCGCAGCACCACCGAGCCGAGCGTGCTCCAGCGACGCCAGTAGCTCGCCGGGAAGGCGTTGAAGTAGGTGCACAGCGACACCTCGGACTCGGCGCCGATCGCCAGCGTCGTCCGGCTCGTCGCGTGGGCGCGACGCGCGTTGGTGGGCGACTCCTCGAGGTAGAGCGTGCGCACGTCGAGGGGCTCGCCCGGGCGCGGCAGGATGATGCGCTGCAGCAGCGACCGGCCGAGCAGTTCGTCCTCCGTGGCGGGGGTACTCGCCGCCTCGTGCTTGGCGACGGCCGCGTGCTTCGCGGCGCTCACGAGGCGTCCCCGGCGATGGGCGCTCCCGAGTCGAAATGCGGGGCGAGGACGTTGTCGAACATCGAGAGCGCGCTCGCGATCGCCATGTGCATGTCGAGGTACTGGTAGGTGCCGAGCCGGCCACCGAAGAGCACCTTGTTGTCCGCGGCTTCCTTCTTCGCGAGGGAGCGATAGGCGTTGAGTTTCTCGCGATCCTCGGGGGTGTTGATCGGGTAGTACGGCTCGTCGTCGTTCTCGGCGAAACGCGAGTACTCACGCATGATGACCGTCTTGTCGGTCGGGTAGGTGTCGCGCTCGGGGTGGAAGTGCCGGAACTCGTGGATGCGGGTGTAGGGCACGTCGGCGTCGTTGTAGTTCATGACCGGGGTGCCCTGGAAGTCGCCGGTGGGCAGCACCTCGGTCTCGAAGTCGAGGGTGCGCCATCCGAGCCGGCCCTCGGAGTAGTCGAAGTAGCGGTCGAGCGGGCCGGTGTAGACGACGGGGGCTTCCGGGCTCGCGGCACGGACCTCATCGCGCACCTCGAACCAGTCGGTGTCGAGCCGGACCTCGATCCGCTCGTTCTCCGCCATGTTCTCCAGCCACGCCGTGTACCCGTCGACCGGCAGGCCCTCGTAGGTGTCGTTGAAGTAGCGGTTGTCGAAGGTGTAGCGGACGGGCAGCCGGGCGATGTTGCCGGCGGGCAGTTCCTTCGGGTCGGTCTGCCACTGCTTGGCCGTGTAGTCGCGGACGAACGCCTCGTACAGGGGGCGGCCGATCAGGGAGATCGCCTTCTCCTCGAGGTTCTTCGCCTCGGCGGTGTCGATCTCGGCGGCCTGCTCCTTGATGAGGGCGCGTGCCTCGTCGGGGCTGAAGTACCGGCCGAAGAACTGCGACACCAGTCCGAGACCCATCGGGAACTGGTAGGCCTGGCCCTTGTGCATCGCGAACACGCGATGCTGGTAGCCGGTGAAATCGGTGAACTGGTTCACGTAGTCCCACACCCTCTTGTTGGAGGTGTGGAACAGGTGGGCACCGTACTTGTGGATCTCGATTCCGGTTTCCGGTTCGGGCTCGGAGTATGCGTTGCCACCGAGGTGGTGGCGACGCTCGATCACGAGCACTCGCTTGCCGAGCTGCGTGGCCGCGCGCTCGGCGATCGTCAGTCCGAAGAATCCGGAGCCGACGACGATCAGGTCGTACTCACCGGTGGAGGGCTGGGGCGCTGATGCAGCAGTCACGGGAGACCAGGGTATGCGACTCCGTCGCGGAGGTGCCCTCTCGGTCCGGGCGGACCGAGAGGGCCGTCACACTCACACGTAGTAGGTGAGCGCGTCACGGACGAATTCGGCGCCCTCCCGTCCTCCGTAGTTCGCCGCGAAACGCTCGTCCTCGACGTACATGTCGGCGAGACCGAGCACGTACTCCCGCGGACTGCCCGCCGCAGTGCCGCCTCCCGGGGTGCCCGGAATCGACGACAGCCAGGCGACGTGCCGCCGCGCGAGGTCCTGCGCTTCGGGGCCCGCCGGGTCGAGACCGGCCCGGGCCGCCGCGATCCAGTCATGGTTCAGCTGCTCGACCTGCTTCATCCAGTCGTGCCTGGCGGCGTCGTCCATGCCCCGCCACCAACGATCGCCCGAGTCGTAGGCGTCCTTGCCCCACCGTTCGATGACCTCGTCCCGGTACTGCGTGTGGTCGAACCCGTCGAACACTTCGTCTGCCACGAGTTCCTCCCCTCTCTCCGTCTTCGCCAAGGTGGTGCGCACCGCCGCGATACGGCGGTCCAACTGCCGGCGCTCGTGTTCGAGCAGGTCGAGGTGGGTGCGCAGTGCGCTCGCGGTGTCGTCGTGACCGGCGAGCACGTCGCGGATGGCGGGCAGGGCCAGTCCCAGATCGCGGAGCAGCAGGATGCGCTGGAGACGCACGAGTGCGTCCTCGTCGTAGAACCGCATGCCGTTGCTGCCGGTGCGGCTCGGATGCAGCACCCCCACGTCGCCGTAGTGCCGCAGTGTGCGGCTGGTGACACCGGCGGCGCGTGCCAGTTGCTGGATCGACCATTCCCGCACGTGCCCACCTCCTTCTTTCCGGCTACGCCCAGCGTGCATCTTGACGTTGCGTCAATGTCAACCATCGTCGTCGCGGTGCCGGAACGCCACCGGCCGGCCGCCCTGTTCGGGGCGACCGGCCGGTCGAGATGTGCCGTCGGGTTACTCGGCGCTACCCGTGCTCGGGAACCAGTCCTTCAGGAAGCTCGCGTCGATGACCTGAGCACCGAGGTCCGGTGTCCACACGATCGCGCCGCCGGTGAAGATCCGGAACTTGCCGATCTCGTCGGGCAGCATCAGCTCGGGGCCGATGGGCGAGCCGAGCACGCTGTCGACGCCGCCGAGGTCCAGATAGGCCTGCTCGATGGGCGAGGTGCCGGTACCGCTGCCGAAGGGATCGGTGCCGGTTTCGGGGCCGGGTTCGGGTGCCGGAGTGATCTCCGGGGCGTCCTCGTCGATGCCTTCCTTGACGGTGAACCAGTCGGAACGCAGTCCCAGCTTGGTCCGTGCCTCGGCGCCCGTCGTTTCGATGGTGCGGTCGGAGCCGACCACGCGGACCCGGGTCACGCGACCGCCTTCGGGTCCGAGATTGTTGCGGGAGAGCACCTCGAATGCCTGGAGGTCGCCGACGCCGAACTTGCTGCCGATCTCGGCCGCGGTGAAGGTCTTGGCCCATTCGCGGTTCGGGGCGACCTTGTCACCCTCGTCCTCGACGGGCGGGAAGGTGCCGCCGGCCGAGTAGCCGCCGGTGGAGGCGGAGAACTCGCTGCGCACGACCTCGCCGTCCTTCATCAGGACGGTTCCGCGGGTGGTGCGCACACCGTCGTCCGTGCGCGGATCCTCGACGCCCGACCCGCCGTAGACCTGACAGTCCGTGGTGTCGCAGGTCTGCCACTTCTCGTGACGCTTCTCGGCGAGGGCGTAGGACCGCGCGGCGATGGCCTGCGCCCGCAGCGCCTCGGCACCACCGGTGTCGGCCCAGGCGGGCAGCGCCTCGGCGGGGACCACGCTGCGCAGGTAGTCCTCGACGTGGAGGCGGTTGACGGTGCGCGGGGCGGTGCCGTCGAGCACCACACCGAGGGCACCGCGGTAGGTCTTGTCGTCCGAGCACATCGTGAGGTGCTCGTTCGCGGGACGGTCCTCGGCGAGGTCGATCGGGTCCACCCACGGCAGGTCGGTGGCTGCCTGCCACAGCACGTCGCCGCTGCAGCCCTCGGTGACGACGACGTTCGCGCCGCCGTCCGGGGTGGGTGTCAGGTGCGCGGCCTCGCCGGGCGCGAGTTGCTTACCGGCGACGATCATGCCGGTGTCGGAGTAGACGTCGAGGGTGTGGTCGTCGCGCGCCATGAGACGGACCGCGATCATCGCGTCGTCGACCGTGCCGAGTTCGGTGCCGCCGTAGTAGTGGCCGATGATCCGCTCGGCGGTCCACCCGTCCTGGGCGTAGCCGTAGGCACCCCACTGCCCCATGCCACGACCGTGGCCGTGACCGAAGCCACTGAACGTGAAGGGCGTGTCGGCCGAAACCGCTTGCACGACACCTGGTGCCGCCTGGTTGCTCTGGACGAGCGCGCCCACGCCGGCTCCGACGAGCAGCGCGGGAGCGACCCCGATCGCGGCGGCACGGGCGACGGAGGGACGCCATCCGTTGCGCAGCGGCCTGCCGAGGATGATGCGCCGCCTCCGGATCTTGCCTCTGCGCCCGATGGACTGTCGTGACATGACGTTGCTCCCTCGTTGTCGCTGTAGGCGCGAACTCGTGATCCGCGATATCGGACAATTTCGACCGATCCTCAAGCTCAGGTTGAGGCTTAAGGTTTGCTGCGTCTAGTGTGACAAGAGTGACGGAGCTAGGCAACAAATGTCACAGAAGCAACACAAGAATCACGAGTTACAGAACTTTCGTGTCCGAACCGGGCCACGGAAGCGACACGTAAGGGACGATCCGAAGTCGGAACCGTCCGCTGGAGCACCAACGACAGGGAGTAGCAAACAGTGCCGCATCGCCGCCCCAAGCCGTCGATCGTCCTGGGTGCCGTCGCCGCCCTGGCCGTCGCGACGCCCTTCGCCGTCACCGGGCTGACCAGCACCGCTCCCGAGATCCGGAATGCCAACGACACCGTCGAGGCAGTGGCACCCGATATCGCGGAAGTCGTGCTCGCCTCGGTGCCCGACCTGATCATCCCGCTCGAGGAGCTCACCGGTCTCAACCTGCCGGACCTCAGCCTGAAGGAGATCGTCGACGGGCTCCCGCAGATCACGACTGCTCCCGACCCGAACGGCGGACTCGTCCAGCGCGTCGGTGCGACCGTCAAGGAACTCACCCGCGACACCCCGTTCAGCCTCGTCGCGCTCGCCGCCGAGGACGTCGCCGCCACCGACGCGCTCATCCGCGCGCAGCAGGACGACGGCAGCTGGGGTCCCTGGACCGCGACCGAGCCGATCGAGACGCGCGCAGACGACGCCACCAGCGAGGGACGCACGGGCACGGAGCCGATCTACGTCGGTGCCACCCGTGCGGTGCAGGTGCTGCTGACGCCGCGTCCCGGCCCCGAACCGAATCTCGCCGGCGCGGAGGCCCCGCCGGCACCCGAAGCCCCCGCTCCCACTCCCGAGGCACCCGCCCCGGAGGCACCGGCGCCCGAAGCTCCTGCTCCTGCAGCCCCGGCGGAGGCCCCGGTCCCCGCCGACGAGGCACCCGCGCCGGTCCCTGCACCCGCAGCCGATGCACCCGACCTCGGATACGTGCCCGCGTCCTCGTCCAAGCCGCTGCGCGAGAACCCGCTGCAGGCGGCCGCCGAAGCGGTCAGTGCCGTGCTCATCTCGCCCGGCAGCAGCGAAGCGGACGCGCGACTCGAGGACATCGCGAGCCCGCTCGGTAACTCCGGCCTGAAGGTGATCACCCGCCAGCAGTGGGGCGCCGACGAGTCGATGCGCTGCCAGACCCCGACCTACGACGACTCCCTCGGTGGCGCGACCGTGCACCACACCGCGGGCAGCAACAACTACTCGAAGGCCGAATCGGCCGAGATCGTGCGCGCGATCTACGCGTACCACGCACGCACGCTCGGCTGGTGCGACATCGGATACAACACCCTCGTCGACAAGTACGGCCAGATCTTCGAGGGTCGCGCCGGTGGTCTCGACCGCAACGTCCAGGGCGCACACGCGGGTGGATTCAACGAGAACACCCACGGCATCGCGATGATGGGCGACTTCTCGACCCAGGCCCCGCCGCAGGCCGCGGTGGAGTCGGTCGGCAAGTTCCTCGGCTGGCGTCTGGCCCGCGCGGGACTGAACCCCAAGGGCCGCACCACGATGTACTCCGAGGGCACATCGTTCACCCCCTACCCGCAGGGTGCGGCGGTGGATCTGCCGATCATCTTCGCGCACCGCGACGTGGGCAACACCAGCTGCCCGGGTGATGCCGGCTACTCGCAGATGGGCAAGATCCGCGATATCGCCGTCGCTGCGGCAAAGGGCGGTGGCGGTGGCACTGCCCCGCAGCCCTCGAACCCGTCGCCGTCGAACCCGCAACCCTCGAACCCGCAACCCTCGAACCCGTCGCCGTCCAATCCGTCGCCGTCCAATCCGTCGCCGAACGTGCCGGACATCAACGTCGGAGCGCTCGCCTCGGGCTCGGCCGGCACCGCCGAAGGTGTCGTCGACGAGCTGATCCGCCTCAGCGGTCACCCGCTGGTCCAGAAGTGGCTCGCCGAGGGCGGCGAACTCGGACGGCTCGGACAGGCGGTGACCTCGATCCTTCCCGCGGTCAAGAGCGGTTTCGAACGAGTGAATTTCGTCAACGGGGCCATCTACACGTCACCGAACGGCGGCACGTGGACGGTACTCGGCGAGATCTACAAGGCGTGGGAGAAGAACGGACTCGACGCTGGTGAGCTGGGGTTGCCCACCAGCGACGAGTACCGGGTGCCGGACGGTTGGCGTTCGGACTTCGAGTTCGGCTCGCTGATCTTCAACGAGGTCACGGGTGTCGTCACCAAGGTGCTGCGCGCCTACGACGACGCCTACGACCAGGCGATGCAGGATCAGCCGGCCGACGTCGCAGGACCCGCACCCGAGGGTGCTCCTGCGCCCGGACCCGAACCGGCACCTGCGCCGGAACCGGCACCCGAACCGGCGCCCGCGGGCTGACCCGCAGCGCACCGGTAGGAACGAGTCACCGCCACCACCGTTCGAGAACGCGGGCCACCCCGTCCTCGACGTTGGTGGCGGTGACTTCGTCTGCGACCGACTTCGCGTCCGGATGCGCGTTCTCCATCGCCACACCGTGACGCGCTACCGACAGCATCGGAATGTCGTTGGGCATGTCGCCGAAGGCCACGAGATTCTCGTGGGAGACACCCAGTAGCCGGGCCATCTCCTGGAGACCGGAAGCCTTCGTGACCCCCGCCGCGGAGATCTCGATGAGCCCGTGGGTCGTCGAATAGGTCACGTCGACCAGCCCGTGCAGTTTCGGCACGAGAGCCTCCGCCATCTCCCGGCTGGTCGCGCCGGGGAGCCGGACGAGCAACTTGATGGCGGGCTCACTGATCACCTCGTGCTCGGCGAGTTCGGTGTTGTCCGGATTCAGCCAGGCATGTTCGTAACCGGGAGCGCTGACGAACTGCGGCGTCGCCGCGTCGTGGGCCCGATCCCCCACCCGCTCCGCGGCCAGACCGCAACCGGGAAGCACCGACGAGGCCACCTCGGCGAGCCACGCCAGTTCGTCGACCTCGAGCACCGCGGCGCTGAGCACACGGTCGGTGGAACTGTCGTAGAGCACGGCACCGTTCGCGCACACCGCCATGGGCGCGTAGCCCAGCTCTTCGACGACCGGCGCGATCCAGCGCGGCGGGCGGCCGGTGGCCAGGACGAACGGAACACCGGAGTCGACCACCGCATGTACCGCGGCGCGGGTCCGATCGGACACCTTCTCGGTGTCGTCGATCAGGGTGCCGTCCACGTCCGTAGCCACCAATCCGGGACGCACCGCGTCCGTGGAAGCAGGACGCACCGCGTCCGTGGAAGCAGGACGCACCGCGTCCGTGATGTGGTCCCGATACGGCTCTCGACTCGACTGTGCGTTCACTCCGTCATTGTGCCGAAGTACCGCGGTCGCCGCCTGCGTCATCGTTGCCGCTACCGGCAGCACCTTCACGGGCGGCACGTTCCCGGGCCTTCCGGGCGCGACGCTCGGCGGCCGCGGCCTCGTCCAGGGCGGTCGCCTCCTCGAGGGTCGGCGCGGATCCGCCCAGGCGGCGGGGCACCCAGTAGGCACCGTCCTCGTGGATGTAACCGTCCTGGACCCGGTGAAGCATCTTCTCCATGGTCGCGTGGAGCTGCGCGGTCATCTCCGCTGCCGGCTCGAACGGATGGATGGGGGCGCCCACCTCGATGGTGATCGGGGTGTTCGTACGTCCGAGCCGCTTCGGGTGGCCCTTCGTCCACACCCGCTGCGACCCCCAGATGACCATGGGGACCACCGGGACACCGGCTTCGTTCGCCATCCGTGCCGCGCCGGACCGGAACGCCTTGAGTTCGAAGCTGCGGCTGATCGTCTCCTCCGGGAAGACACCCACGAGCTGACCGGCACGCAGCGCCTCCACGGCGAGTCGGTAGGACTCGCCGGCGTCGCCGCGGTCGACGGGGATGTGCTTCATCGCGCGCATCATGGGGCCGGAGATCTTGTGGTCGAAGACTTCCTTCTTCGCCATGAAGCGGATGTACCGCTTGGTGACCCGGGCGGGGATCCCGGCGTAGGTGAAGTCCATGTAGCCGGTGTGGTTGATCGCGATGACCGCACCACCCGTCGCCGGGATGTTCTCCGCCCCGGTGATCGCGAACTTCAGCCCTTGCGCTGCGAAGAGCGTGCGGGCGACACCGATGATGGTCCGATAGAAGGGTTCCACGCCGGTCAGCCTAGCGGGGGCCGGTGGAGGAACGACCGTGATCATCGTCGAAAGGCCACTACTGTGCGCACCCTCGCCCGAAAGCCCGACGTACTCGCATTCGCCGGCCTCGCCGTCGCCGTGGTCCTCACCGTCGCCGGTTGCGAGGGCGACGGGCAGTCCGGCATCCCGACCGAGAGCCCGGAACCGACCGCGGCGGAAACCGTCGAGGAGACCACCCCCGCCGCGACGCCCGCGGTGGTCGTCGGGGACGTCCCCGGTAATCCCGCCGCCACCGCGGCGCTGCAGGCATGGACGAACGACCTCGTCGGCGGCATCGATGTGGTGGACAAGTGCTGGACGATCGCCCCGGAACGGGCCCGGCAGATGTACGCCGACGTCGACGCGATCACCGCCGCGGTGCAGCAGCCGGGCAGGGACGGCCAGTACGCGGTGACGTGGTCGGCCGGTGGCATCGACCTGTCCGTCCTGCGCAGCGAGATCGCGTCCGGCTACGCGTGCCCGTATGTGAACCCGACCGGCGCGCCGGGCTACACCGACGAGGACGCCCGCTATGCCGTCGAACGATTCCTCGGACGGGCGATCGGCGCGCCGGTGGATCCGGACGACACCGAGGAGCGGTACCCACTGGTGTGCGAGGCGCGGGGCACGTGGGATCCCTGGGGCACCGGGAACCCCGGAGTGCCGCCGCTGGCCACCGATCCCGACGTCGTCGGTGACCTCGAATCCTTCGACGCCGCGGCCGCTTCCGTCACCCCGGTCTCGGAGGTGTACACGAATGTGACGATTCCGATCGTCGAGGCCGGTACACCCCGTGACCTGGTGGTCCTGCTCACCACGGGCAGCAACGGGTACTGCCTGGGCGCAGTGGACTGACGGGCGGCGCCTACTCTGGTAGGCGTCGGTCAGCACGTCAGGAGGGTACGAAGTGCAGATCACCAGCGTCGGACACGCCGGTTTCCACATCCAGACCGAAGCGGGGTCCATCCTGTGCGATCCGTGGGTCACGCCCGCGTACTTCGCCTCGTGGGTGCCCTTCCCGGACAACACCGGTCTCGACTGGGACGCTCTCGGCAACGTCGACTACCTGTACGTCTCGCATCTGCACAAGGATCACTTCGATCCCGACACGCTGAGCAAGCACGTCAACAAGGACGCGACCGTCCTGCTGCCCGACTATCCGGTACCGGACCTGCGTCGCGAGCTCAAGAAGCTCGGTTTCTCGAAATTCTTCGAGACCACCGACTCCGTCAAGCACCGGCTGCGGCACGGCACTATCGAGGTCGCTCCGCAGGCTCCGCTCTCGCCGGGCGATCTCGACATCATGATCATCGCGCTGCGTGCGCCGGCCGACGGACCGATCGGCGACTCGGGCCTGATCGTCTCCGACGGTGAGTCGACCGTGTTCAACATGAACGACGCGCGGCCGATCGACATGGACGTCATGCACGAGGCGTTCGGGAAGATCGACATCCACCTGCTGCAGTACTCGGGCGCCATCTGGTACCCGATGGTCTACGACATCCCGAAGAAGACCAAGGCCAACTTCGGCAAGCAGAAGCGCCAGCGCGGCATGGACCGTTGCCGCAGCTACATCGACCAGGTCGACGCGACGTGGATCGTGCCGTCGGCCGGTCCGCCGGTCTTCCTCGACGACGACCTGCGCGACCTCAACGACGACCACGGCGACGAGGGCAACATCTTCCCCGACCAGCAGGTCTTCCTCGAGCAACTGCGCATCCACGGCCGCGAGGGCGGTCTGCTCATGATCCCGGGTTCGGTGGTGGATCTGAAGGGCAGCGAGCACATGACGCTCACGCACCCGATCCCCGACGAGCAGGTCGAGGCGATCTTCACGAACAAGGCCGCCTACATCGAGGACATGGCGCAGCGCTTCGCTCCGGTGATCGCGGCGCAGAAGGCGGCCTGGGCTCCCGCCGAGGGCGAGCCGCTGCTGCCCGCACTCAAGGCGAAGTTCGAGCCGATCATGGCGCAGTCCGATCTCATCTGCGACGGCATCGGTTACCCGGTGGGTCTGGTGATGGGCGACGAGACCGTGGTGCTCGACTTCCCCAAGCGCGTCGTGCGCGAACCCATCGAGGGAGAAGGCAAGTACCGCTACGGTTTCCGTATCGCTCCCGAGCTCGTGCGCACGGTTCTGCGCGACGACGAGCCCGACTGGGTCAACACGATCTTCCTGTCCACCCGGTTCACGGCCTGGCGCATCGGCGGATACAACGAGTTCCTCTACACCTTCTTCAAGTGCCTGACCGACGAGCGCATCGCGTACGCCGACGGCTGGTTCGCCGAGGCGCACGACGACTCGGCGTCGATCGAGTTGGGCGGCTACGAGATCCAGCGTCGCTGCCCGCACCTGAAGGCCGACCTGTCGAAGTTCGGTGTCGTCGACGGCACCACGCTGACCTGCAACCTGCACGGCTGGCAGTGGGATCTCGAATCGGGCCGCTGCAAGACCTCGAAGGGTCACGAACTGCGCAGCACCAAGCTGTGATCCGCATCCGGTAGTCACCGCTCCCGTTCGGTCCCGGCGGGTCGCGCCGCGGGCAACAGCCTCGGCACGACCACGCCCAACCCGACCAGCGGGAGCACCGTCACCGCGACCAGCGCCGCCATCGGCAACCACAGCGAGCCGATCGCGTAGGCGGCGAAGACCGCCACCGACAGCACCTCGCTCGTCAGGCCGACGACGGACGAGACGGTCGCGCGGGCACGACCGGACATCGTGTCCTGTAGGCGCGCCTCGGCGACGATCGCCGTGTTGTGCAGCGCGCCGTAGCCCACACCGATCGCCGTGAATCCGGCGATCCCCCCGGCGAGTGCACCACCGGCGATCAGTGCCGATCCGACGATCACGACGGCACCCATGGTGCGGCCGCTCATCGTCGCAGTCCGTCCGGCGGTCGCGGCACCGACCACCTGTCCGACGGCCGTCAGCGCGACCAGCACCGGCACGAATCCGGTCTCCGCTCCCGATTCGCGTGCGAGGAGAGCGAAGTACTCGTCGAAGGCGAGGCAGGCGAGCAGGGCGGCCGCGAGGACGACCGATCGTCGCACCACCCGGTCGGTGCGGATCTCGGACGTTCCCGCGCGCAGCGACGACATGTAGCGGACGAGGACGGTGTCGCCTCTGCCGGCGATCTCATCGGCCTCCTCCACCTTCGGTGCGGCGGGAAGCGTTCCCACGAGCGCGATGTCGACGACGGTGATCGCGACCGACACCCAGCCCACGAGCGCGTAGCCGCCGAGTTCGAACAGCGGTGCCGCCGTGAGGATCGCGACGAAGACACACGTCATCTCACCCGCGTTGGCGTATCCCATGATCGCCGCGTACCGGTGTTCGCACCCGCGCGCGACGAGTTCGTCGTACACGAGGGCCTCGAAGGTGCCGGATTTCATCGACTCGCTGATGCCCCATAGGACGAAACCGAGCGCGAATCCCCAGTAACCGGGCCACACCAGCCACATCGTGAACGCTGCCGTGAGCAGGGCTCCGCTGCCGAACAGCAGACCGCGACGGGAGACGGTGTCGGCCCACGCACCCGACGGCACCTCGGAGACGAAGGCGACCACCGACCACAGGACGAACAGCGAGGAGATGGAACGGGTGTCGAGACCGTGATCCTCGAACAGCAACGCGTACAGGCCGTAGAGCGGCACGAACTCACGGACGGACGCGTACGCGACCACCCGCGCGGACAGCGAAGTCACCGGATCGGATCAACATCGACGGCGCATGCAACGAGAATGGCACGCCCGGCTCCACATGTCACCCCTCCGGAGGTGGGATACGGTCGGTCATCGTGAGCACGGACGAGCAACAGCAGCGGCAGCGTACCTACACGTGGGAGGACCCGGCACCGACGTCGGCGGCCAACCGCGACATGCACGGACTCGACTTCCTGCGCGGGCTGATGGACGGGACGATCCCGCACCACCCCACCTCCCGCACGCTCGGCTTCACCGTCACCGATGCCGGCGAGGGTTTCGCCGAGGTCACCCTCGAGCCGCAGGAGTTCCACGCCAACGCGGTGGGCAGCATCCACGGCGGCGTGCTCGCTACCCTCTTCGACACCGCGATGGGCTTCTGCGTGTCGAGCACCCTCGAGGCCGGGGTCGGGTACACGACCCTCGACCTGCAGGTCCGCTACGTGCGTCCGGTGCAGACCGGCAAGGGCGTCATCCGTGTGCAGGGCTTCTGCGAGCACACCGGACGTCGCACGGCGACGGCGCGCGGCGAGGCCCGTGACTCCGAGGGCCGCCTGCTCGCGACGGGTTCGACCACCTGCCTGATCCTGCGCTGAAGATCAGCCGGCGGGTTCGAGCACCTCGCGTCCCACGAACGGGACGAGAGCCTCGGGCACCTTGACCGAACCGTCGACCTGCTGGTGGTTCTCGAGCAGCGCGACGAGCCAGCGGGTGGTCGCGAGCGTGCCGTTGAGGGTCGCGGCGGTCTGCGGCTTGCCGTTCTCGTCGCGGTAGCGGATGTTGAGGCGACGCGCCTGGAAGGTCGTGCAGTTCGACGTCGACGTGAGCTCGCGGTAGCGCTCCTGCGTGGGCACCCAGGCCTCGCAGTCGAACTTGCGGGACGCCGACGACCCGAGATCGCCGGCGGCGACGTCGATGACGCGGTACGGCACGTCGATGGCGGCGAGCATGTCGCGCTCCCAGGCCAGCAGACGCTCGTGCTCCGCCGCGGCCTCCTCGGGGCGGCAGTAGACGAACATCTCGACCTTGTCGAACTGGTGCACGCGGATGATGCCGCGGGTGTCCTTGCCGTAGCTGCCCGCCTCGCGACGGAAGCACGACGACCAGCCCGCGTAGCGCTTCGGCCCCTTCGACAGGTCGAGGATCTCCCCCGAGTGGTAGCCCGCGAGCGGCACCTCGGAGGTGCCCACGAGGTAGAGGTCGTCCTCCTCGAGTCGGTACACCTCGTCGGCGTGCCGGCCGAGGAAGCCGGTGCCCTGCATCACCTCGGGGCGCACGAGCACGGGCGGAATCATCATGGTGAACCCGTTCGCGGTGGCCTTCTGGGCGGCCAGCTGCAGCAAACCCAGCTGGAGCAGCGCGCCGTAACCGGTGAGGAAGTAGAACCGGGCACCGGAGACCTTCGCGCCGCGCTCCATGTCGATGAGCCCGAGCGACTCGCCGAGCGCGAGGTGGTCCTTGGGTTCGAAGTCGAAGGTGGGCAGCTCGCCGACGGTCTCGAGCGTGACGAAGTCGTCCTCGCCGCCGGCGGGCACGCCGTCCTGCACGACGTTGGAGATCGCGAGGTGCGCGCGATCGAAGGCCTCCTGCGCGGCGTGCTGCTCGGCCTCGAGTTCCTTGACCTTCGCAGCCAGCTCCTTGGCGCCGTCGAGCAGCGCGGGGCGCTCCTCGGGAGACGCCTTGCCGACCTTCTTGCCCAGGGCCTTCTGCTCGGCGCGTGCGTTGTCGCCGGCGAGGACAGCGGCGCGACGGGAGGCGTCGGCCTCGAGCAGCACGTCGACGAGGCCCGGGTCCTCTCCCCGCATGCGCTGCGACTCGCGGACGGCGTCGGGATTCTCGCGGAGGAACTTGAGGTCGATCACGGAATCGAAGCCTACCGCTGCCAGAGTTCCAGGTAGTCGTCGCGCCCGAACATCTTCGCTGTGTCCTCCGCGGTGGGGTGCCCGTGACGCGGGTCGGCACCGGCCTCGGCGAGCACCCGCACCACTGCCTCGACGCCCTTGAAGACCGCCCCCGAGAGAGGCGACTGGCCGCGGTCGTTGAGCCGGTTCACGTCGGCTCCCCGCTCGACCAAGACCTGTACGGCCTCGGCATGACCGTGGTAGGACGCCAGCATGAGCAGCGTGTCGCCGGTCTCGTTGGTGAGGTTCACCGGTACTCCGGCGTCGACGTACGCGGTGAGGGTCTCGACGTCTCCCTGGCGGGCGGCGTCGAAGGTCTGCTTGGCGATCTCGAGAATCTCGGGATCGATCGGGTCGTCGGCCATGAGCCGAAACTACCTGCGTCCACTCGAACAGGCATGATGGAAGTGATGGCCGAAGACAACAAGCCCAAGCCCGACCGGCGCCCGCCCTCGGCGCGGTTGACCCGACGCGCCCTCGTGCTCGTTGCGGCCGGTGCCGTCCTGGCGGCGATCGCGACGTTCGTCGTCGCGGGGTTCCAGGGCGCCGGCAGCGGGGACGACAGCGCCGGCGCCAACATCAGCACGACCGGCGCGGTCGCGGGGGAAGCGTTCGGTACCGCCACCACCGGCGATTGCCTGACCTGGAGTGCTCTCGACGCGAGCGACCTCGCGAAGGTCGACTGCGCCGAGACGCATCTGTTCGAGGTGGTCGCCGACATCGACCTGAGCCTGTATCCCGGCACCGAATGGGGACCGGGATCACGCTTCCCGTCGGTCACGCGCTTCACCGAGCTGCGCGACGAGCAGTGCGCACCCGCCGCGATGGACTATCTCGACGGCCGGTTCGACCCGCACGGCAAGTTCAGCATCGGCCTCATCAACCCCGGCGAGGCGGGCTGGGCGGCCGGCGAACGCACGCTGCGGTGCGGTCTGCAGTTCTCGTCGACCACCGGCAACCTGCTCCCCATCAAGGGCCGGGTCGCCGATCAGGACCAGTCGCGGGCCTGGGACGTCGGCGTCTGCATCGGCATCAACAACGGTGTGCCTGCCGACCCGGTGGAGTGTTCCAAGCCGCACGCCTTCGAGGTCGTCGCGGTCGTCGACCTCGGTGGGCAGTTCCCGGGCGGTCTGCCGAGCATCGAGGACCAGGACGGCTATCTCGAGGAGACCTGCACGCGCCTGGTGAACGAGTACCTCGGCGACCCCGAGGCTCTGCGCAACAAGACCCTCACGTTGTTCTGGGACAACCTCGACTACGACAGCTGGCTCGCCGGCAGCCGCAAGGTGAACTGCTCGATCGGCAAGCAGGTCGAGGGGGGCGGATTCTCGTCGATCACCGGCAGCGCCAAGGGCGACATCCTCATCGACGGCCAGCCGCCCGTGCCGCCGCCGCCCGTGCCGGAAGGCCGGTCGCTGCCGACGCCGCTGCCGGGCGCCGTTCCCCTGCCGGGGTCGTGACGTGCCGGTGCACCTGGAGGACGAGCACTTCGAGGAGCTCGTCTCGGAAGCGCTCGACGAGATTCCCCGCGAACTCGCGCGGGCGATCGACAACGTCGTGGTCCTCGTCGAGCCCCGCCACGAGGAAGAACCCGACCTGCTGGGTCTGTATCAGGGCGTCGCGCTGACCGAGCGCGACAGCCACTACGCGGGATCGCTACCGGACACGATCACGATCTACCGCGACGCGATCCTCGACATCTGCGAGAGCGACGACGACGTCGTGCACGAGGTACTGGTCACTGTCGTCCACGAGATCGCGCACTATTTCGGAATCGACGAAGAGCGCCTCCACCAGCTGGGCTGGGGCTGAGGCGCTCTTCGCGATCGGTACCGGGTGCTACTTGTTGCGGGCCGCGGTCGCCTTGTCGAGGCGGGGTCCCTTGGCCTTGCGCTGACCGAAGTGCGGGCTGAGCGTCGACACGACGAACATGATGACGGTTCCGACAGCGACGACGGCCACGGTGAGCCACACGACGATGACGCCGAAGAGTTCCAACATGCCCGGTTACCTCCACAGTCGATGTCACTTCGAGGCAAACGGCACACGTCCGCCCCGGGGGTCACCCTACCGTCCGCGTTCCGCCGGGTGACGACCGACTCCGCCCGCGCTCCGGTGGGGGACTCAGAGGGTGGTGAAGTGCTCGAGCTTCGGCGCTCCCGCCAGGAGGGGTCCGAGTTCGGTGATGGCACCCTCGCCGGCGCGGAACTTGCGGTAGGCGGCGTCGTGCTCGGCCGAGCGCCACTTCTCCACGACCACCCAACGGGCCTCGTTCTTCTGATCCACAAGGATCTCGATGCCGTCGCATCCGTCGAACTGTCGCGTCTCGTCGAGCGCGCGGGTCATGACCTTCTTCGCGTCGTCGAGGGAGTCGGCCTTGAATTCGAGTTCGATCAGAGCGGTGAGCGCCATGGGAGACCTTCCGTGATGTGCGAGGTGACTGCTCATCACATTTCCCCATGGATGAGAACTGCGCAATACCTCTGCGGAAACGGGACTATCGGGAGGCCGAGGCGAGAGCGGGAAGGACGTGGTGCTCGAGCAGCGGCGCGAGATCGTCGGGCAGCGGAAGGGCCGCCGGGTCGAGCCAGCGCGTCTCCGCGATCTCCGCGGCGGCGCCGGCGACCTCCACGAGCGGGTGTTCGTAGACGGTTCCTTCGAGCCGGTAACCGGGCTCGTTGGCGGCCTCGGCGTCGAAGACCCCGACGAGACGCAACGACGACAGATCCAGTTCGGCGCCCAGTTCCTCGGCGCACTCGCGCACGGCGGTCTCGGCGGGGGTCTCCCCCGGATCCGGCTTTCCTCCGGGCAGCATGAACCGCGACGTGTTCCGCTTCCGCACGGTGAGCACCTCACCGGCGGCGTTGCGGAGAACGACGGCGCTCACTCTGATCACACGGTCACGAATCGCGGGGTGCTGGTTCACCGGACCAGCTTAGGACCGGTCAGAACATGCTGTAGCCACCGTCGATGAGCGTCGTGCTGCCGGTCTGGAAGGACGACGCATCGCTCGCGAGATAGACGGCGATGCCTTCGAAATCCTCCGGGGTGCCCCACCGGCCGAGCGGCACACGGCCGACGACGTTCGAGTTGAAGACGTCGGACTCCTGCAGCGGACCGGTCATGTCGGTGGCGATCCGGCCCGGCAGCACGCTGTTGACCCGGATCCGGTGACGCGCGAACTCGACGGCACAGCCGTTCGCGAGCGCGAGCACCGCGGCCTTACTCGCCACGTACGGCCCACCGAAGTCGTCGACGAGCGCCGCGACACCGTCGGTCACGGCCTGCTCGTCGGAGACGTCGACCGTGCGGGTCGCCACACGGCCGGCGAACCTCCCGATGTCGGCCGCGGCCTTCGCGAGCTTGTCCTCGCTCCGGCCCCACAGGGTGACATCGGCGCCGGCACGGGCGAGACCCCGGGCCATGCCGAGACCGATCCCCGCGGAAGCACCCGTGACGAGAGCGCGCTTGCCTGTGAGGTCGAAGATCGAATCCCTCTTCCCTGAAACGATTACGCGTACCCGGCAGCGATGTCGCGGCCGATGATCTCCTTCATGATCTCGGTGGTGCCACCGTAGATCGTCTGGATGCGTGCATCGACGTAGGCGCGCCCGATCGGGTACTCCATCAGATGCACGAAGCCGCGACCCTCGGTGCCGAGGAGGTTCCCGGCGGGGACGCGGGCGTCCTCGAAGACGAGCTCGGCGGTGTCCTGTGCGGCGAGACCGACCTTGTGGAGTTTGCGGCCCCTGCCGAAACCGGGGGTGTCGCGCTCGACGACGATGAGCGAGAAGCCCTTCGACCCCGCGTTCGGATCGGTGCGGCACACCACGATGACGAGATCGGAGTGGATTCCGTTGGTGATGAACGTCTTCTGTCCGTTGATCACCCACTCGTCACCCTCGCGTACGGCGGTGGTCTTCACGCCCTGCAGGTCGGATCCGGCGCCCGGTTCGGTCATGGCGATCGCGCCGATTCGTTCGCTGGTGGCGAGTGCCGGCAGCCAGCGCGCCTTCTGGTCCTCGGTGCCGAGGTGGAGGATGTACGGGATCGCGATGTCGTCCTGCAGTGCGAGTCCGGCGCCGAAGGAGGTCGTTCCGGTGCGCGCGATCTCCTCCTGCACGATGTGCCGGAAGCGGTAGTCGGTCACGCCCGAACCGCCGAACTCCTCGGGTACCCCGAGGCCGACGATGCCGGACTTGCCCGCGGCGATCCACGCCGACCGGTCGACGAGGCGCTCCTCCTCCCACCGCTCGTAGTTCGGTTCGATCTCGCGGGCGAGGAACTCGCGCACGGTCTCCCGGTACGCCTCGTGATCGTCGTCGAAATGGTTGCGTTTCATGGCTTCCTAGGCGTTCACGCGCGACATCATGCCGCTCAGACGCTCCGCGATGAGACTCTCGGCGTCGGCGACGATGCGCTCGACCAGTTCCCCCGCGGTGGGGATGTCGTGGATGATTCCCTGGACGGTACCGACCGTCCAGATGCCGGCCTCGGGATCGCCGTTCTCGTAGACGAGGCGGCCGCGGGCACCGGCGACGAGTTCGCGCACGTCCTCGAACTGTCCTCCGCGGTCGAGGATCTCGACGACCTCGCGACTGACGGTGTTGCTCGCGACGCGGGCGGTGTTGCGCAGCGGACGGAAGATGAGCTCGGTGTCGGTCTCACTCGCCGCGACGATGGCTTCCTTGATGGTGCGGTGGATCGGCGATTCCTCGGTGCACATGAAGCGGGTGCCCATGTTGATGCCGTCGGCGCCGAGCGCGAGGGCCGCGACCAGACCACGACCGTCACCGAAGCCGCCGGAGGCGATCATCGGGATGGTGATCTTCTCGGCCGCGGCGGCGATGAGCACGAGGCCGGGGACGTCGTCTTCACCGGGGTGCCCGGCGCATTCGAAACCGTCGATGCTGATGCCGTCGACACCGATGTCCTGCGCCTTGACGGCGTGCCGGACGCTGGTGCACTTGTGCAGCACCTTGATTCCGGCAGCGTGGAAGTCGGGCAGGTGCGGCGCGGGATTCGATCCGGCCGTCTCCACGATCTTCACACCGGAGTCGATGATGACCTGGCGGTACTCCTCGTAGGGCGGCGGGGTGATCGCCGGCAGGATCGTGAGGTTGACGCCGAACGGCTGGTCGGTGAGCTCGCGGGTGCGTTCGATCTCCTTAGCGAGATCCTCGGGGGTCGGCTGCGTCAGAGCGGTGATCATGCCGAGCGCGCCGGCATTGGCGACCGCTGCGACGAGTTCGGCACGGCCGACCCACTGCATCCCTCCCTGCACGATGGGATGGCGGACGCCGAAGGTTTCGGTGAAGGCGGTGGTCAGCACGGCATGGACTCCTTGCGTGGAGGTGGTTGGAAAGACTCTCAGGCGGCCGGGTGGTGACCCACGACCCGCAGTGCGATCACGATGTACCGCTGGGCAATCCGAGCGGGAGTGAGGGGACCGCCGAGCTGGTACCAGCGGACGATGGACTGGAACATCCCGAGGAGGGCGCGCACGGCCTCCTCGACGTCGTCTACGTCGAACACCTGCTGTTCGACGCCCTCGCGCACCAGGTCGAGCATCATCAGCTCGAGACGCTTGCGGGTCGCGGCGTAGGTCCGGCGGTTCTCCGGGGAAATGTGGCGCACCTCGGAATCCAGGCCCGAACGCTGTGCACGGTGGGTCATGTTCAGCACGATCGCCTCGACGGCGTTGACGAAGCGGGCGACCGGGTCGTCGCCGCCGTCCGCGACCGCGGCCGACACACGGTCGATGAGGTCGAGGACGGCGGCGTCGAGCAGCGTGACGAGAACGGCTTCCTTGTTCTCGTAGTGGTAGTACAGCGCGGGCACCGTCACGCCGACCCGGCCGGCCAGGTCGCGGACGGTGGTGCCGTGGAAGCCGTTCTCGCTGAATGCTTCCAGGGCGTGTTCGAGGATGGGGTCGAGCCCCAGAGGCTGGAACTCACGCCAGTCCGCGCACGGCACGTCCGCGTGGGGCGTGTCGGATTCCTCGGCCTCGTATGCCGGGGTCATCGACCCCCTCCTCTCACAGTCGGTGCTCGGGTCAGCGCGGAGCCATGCGGATCGCGCCGTCGAGGCGGATGACCTCGCCGTTGAGCATCGGGTTCGAGACGATGTGCGCGGCGAGGGCACCGTACTCGGACGGATCGCCGAGGCGGGCCGGGTGCGGCACCTGTGCGCCGAGCGAGGCCTGGGCCTCCTCCGGCAGCGAGCCGAGCAGCGGGGTCTTGAACAGGCCCGGTGCGATGGTGACGACGCGGATGAGCAGCGACGCGAGGTCGCGGGCGATCGGCAGCGTCATGCCGACGACACCGCCCTTGGACGCCGAGTAGGCGGCCTGTCCGATCTGGCCGTCGAAAGCGGCGACGGAAGCGGTGTTGATGATGACGCCGCGCTCGCCGTCGATCGGCTCGGTCTTCGCGATGCGCTCGGCGGCGAGACGGATGACGTTGAACGTGCCGAAGAGGTTGACGTCGACGACCTTCTTGAACGCGTCGAGCGGGAAGGCACCCTTCTTGCTGACGGTCTTGATCGCGTTGCCGATGCCGGCGCAGTTCACCGCGACACGCACGGGTCCGAGCGACTCGGCGACGTCGAGGGCCTCGGTGACGGCGGCCTCGTCGGTGACGTCGGCGGCGACGAAGCGGACGCGGTCGCCGAGTTCCTTGGCGATGGTCTCACCGTTGGACGACGGCAGATCGATGATGACGACCTGGGCACCGTCGTTCAGCAGGGCCTTGACGGTGGCGAGACCGAGGCCGGAGGCACCACCGGTGACGACGGCGACGCTGTCGTTGACGATCATTGATTACCCTTTCGAGAGTGGTTGCGGTTCGGAGATCTTCGAGACTTCGAGAAGTCAGAGACGTTCGATGATGGTGGCGTTGGCCATGCCCGCGCCCTCGCACATCGTCTGCAGGCCGTAACGACCGCCGGTGGCCTCGAGGTGGTTGACGAGGGTCGACAACAGACGGGTGCCCGACGAGCCGAGTGCGTGGCCGAGCGCGATCGCGCCACCCCACGGGTTGAGCTTGGCCGGATCGGCACCGAGTTCGTGCGCCCAGGCGAGCGGCACGGGCGCGAACGCCTCGTTGACCTCGTAGGCGTCGATGTCGTCGATGCCCAGACCCGCGCGGGCGAGCACCTTCTGCGTGGCCGGGATCGGGGCGGTGAGCATGAAGACCGGGTCGTCGCCGGCGACGGAGAACGAGTGGAAGCGGGCGCGCGGGGTCAGGCCCAGCTTGTTCGCCATCTCCTCGCTCATGATGAGCGCGGCCGACGCACCGTCGGTGAGCGGCGACGAGTTGCCGGGGGTGATGACCCACTGCGCCTCGGGGAACCTGGCGGCGTACTCCTCGGTGTAGAAGGACGGCTTCAGGCCGGCGAGGCCCTCGGCGGTGGTGGAGGCGCGCATCGTCTCGTCGACGGTGTGCTCGACCTGCTCACCGGCTGCGTTCTCCACGGTGATCGGGACGATCTCCTTGTCGAACCGGCCGGCCTCGTGGGCGGCGGCGGCGCGCTGGTGCGACTGCGCGGAGTAGGCGTCGAGCGCGTCGCGGTCGAACTTCCACTTCGCAGCGATGAGCTCGGCCGAGATGCCCTGGTTGACCAGGCCCTCGGGGTAGCGGGCACGGATGCTCGGGCCGTGGGTGTCCTTGCCGAGGGTGGCGGTGCCCATCGGGATGCGGCTCATCGACTCGACACCGCACGCGATGACCATGTCGTAGGCACCGGCGATGATGCCCTGCGCGGCGAAGTGCGCGGCCTGCTGGCTCGATCCGCACTGGCGGTCGATGGTGGTCGCGGGCACCGACTCGGGGAAACCGGCGGCGAGGAGCGCGGTGCGCGAGATGTTGAGGGACTGCTCGCCGACCTGGGCGACGCAGCCGCCGATCACGTCGTCGACCTGCGCGGGGTCGATGTCGTTACGCTCGACGAGCGAGCGCAGGACGTGGGCGAGGAGTTCGACGGGGTGGGTGCCGGACAGGGCACCACCCGGCTTGCCCTTACCGACAGCGGTACGGACGACGTCGACGATGACAGCGTTGGCCATGACGATCCTTTCGAAAGTGCAGCGTGCGGGCCGGAGACGTTCCCAGCGGTGTACTTATCGATCGCTAAAAGCTCTACCACGGACTTAGCGCTCGGTCAATGATCTCTGAGAGCTAGCGCACGCTAAGCCACTCTGATAGTGATGGATCACGACCCGAGTCGAGGAGACGCCCGTGCGCGCAGCGCAATTGACCGAACACGCCGGCCCCGACGCCGTCCGCGTGACCGACATCCCCGAACCCGAGGCAGGCGATTCGCTCGTCCTCGTCGACCTACACGCCGCCGGCGTGCCCTTTCCCGATCTGTTGCAGACGACCGGCGGCTACCAGATGGTCCGGTGCCGTGCGTGCTCGGCGCCGAAGCAGCGGGCATCGTCCGCAGCGCACCCGAGGGCAGCGGCCTCACCGCCGGACAACGCGTCGCCGTGCTGTCCATCGACGGATCGTGGCAGCAGACCGTCGCACTGCCGCGCGAGCTGGTCTTCCCGCTGCCCGACAGCGTGTCGCTGACCGCGGGCGCCGGGATGCTCATGAACTACTTCACCGCGCACTTCGCGCTCGACGAGCGCGCCCGGTACCGGGCGGGTGAGACCGTCCTCGCCCACGGTGCGCCGGGTGGACGGGCCGTCGTTCTCGGATTCACCGGCGGCAGCATTCCCACCGAGAAGGTCAATCGCCTTCTGCTGAAGAACATTTCGGTCGTCGGCGCGGGGTGGGGCGAGTACCTCCGCACCGACCCCGGCTACCCGGCGCGGCAGTGGGCCGCACTCGAACCGCTGCTGCGCGACGGGACGCTCGTCGTCCCCGAACCCACCCTCCATCCCCTCGACGAAGCTCCGGCAGCACTGCGTTCGCTCGAGAACCGTTCCGCGACCGGCAAGGTCGCGCTCGACCTGACGTCCCGACCCTAGGAGAACAGCCATGACCGACGACCTGCCCGGTGTCGACACGACCGTCGACGACGGCGTCCTGCGCGTCACCCTGAACCGTCCCTCGCGGATGAACGCCGTGAAGACCGAGACGCTCGAGGCGATTGCCGATGCGTTCGAGAAGTACGCCGACGATACCTCCGTCCGGGTCGCGGTGCTCACCGGCGTCGGTCGCGCGTTCTGTTCCGGCGCCGACCTTTCCGGTCGTGACCTGAGCGCTCCGCCCTCCGCCGACACGATCGACGCCGCCAACCGCGCGGTTGCCGCGATCCGGGTGTTCCCCCGGCCGGTCGTCGGAGCGATCAACGGCGCGGCCGCGGGTGTCGGCGTATCGCTCGCTCTGGCATGCGATCTCACCGTCGCAAAGGAGTCGGGATACTTCCTGCTGGCCTTCACCCGGGTCGGTCTGATGCCGGACGGGGGTGCGTCCGCGCTCGTCGCCGCGTCGATCGGTCGCGCGCGGGCGCTGAAGATGGCCCTGCTGGCCGAGCGACTTCCGGCCGGTGAAGCGCTGGCCTCCGGACTCATCTCGGACGTCTACGCGGACGACGAATTCGACAGTGCGGTCGAGACTCTCGTGCATCGGCTCGCCGACGGCCCGTCGACCGCCTTCGCTTCGACGAAGAATGCGATCAACGACGCGACGCTCACCGAACTCGACCACGCCTTCGCCCGCGAGCGCGAAGGGCAGCTCGTCCTGCTCGGCAGCGCCGACTTCACCGAGGGTGTGACGGCCTTCCAGGAGAAGCGCACCGCGAACTTCCGTCGTTGAACCGTCGACGATTTCGGTGGATCCGGCCTCGCTGAGCGGGGTCGGATCCACCGAAGTCGTTTCAGGCGTCGGGGATCACGCGTTCGACGGCCGCCCGCACCAGTTCGGCGACACGGTCCTCGTCGACGATCCCGGGGAGGGTGAGTCGGTCGAGCACGAGCCAGTTCAACGCGAGATAGAGCAGCACGACGGCGTTCTCACCGCCCGGCAGGCCGGAGTGCCGGTAGTTGGCGATGTTGAAATCCAGGTCGGCGCGCACCCGCTCGGTGAGCAGGGCCTGCAGTTCGGGCCGTCGGGTGGCTTCGAGGCGTAGTTCGAGGAGCGCGAGATAGCCGGCGCGGAACCGGATGAGCCGGTCGACCACCTCCGTCATCAGCTCGATCATGGATTCGCGGGTCTGCGGCGCCTGCGACTGTGCCATGACCTCGTCGGCGGGCAGGAGCCGCTCGTAGTAGCGGTGACCCACCTGGACGAGCAGGTCGTCGCGGTTGGCGAAGTAGTTCGACGCCGTCCCCGTGGGCACCCCTGCCTCCTTGTCCACCGCGCGGAAGGTCAGCCCGCGCGCACCGTCGCGCGCCAGCACCTCGATCGAGGCATCCAACAAGGCCTGTCGTCGTTCCGGATTCGTCCTGACCACTTGACACCACTCCATATGTAGCACTACCTTCAAACCACTCCATCCATAGTACTACGAATGGCGGTCCACCATGCGAAAGCTCGTCTACTACGTGGCAGTGACCCTCGACGGCTATATCGCAGGGCCGAACGGGGAGTACGACTTCTATCCGATCTGCGACGACATGGCAGCGGCGATGAGCGCGAGATATCCGGAAGCCGTCCCCACCGCGCTCCGCGAACAGGTCGGCATGCCGGCCGACACGCCGAACAAGGAATGGGACACGGTGATCATGGGGCGCGGTGCCTACGAACCCGGTCTCTCGCTGGGGCTCGCGAGTCCGTACAGCCACATGCAGCAGTACGTCGTGTCCCGCACTCTCGCGCCGGTCGAGCTGGTCCGAAAGCTGAAGGCGGAAGAGGGGCTCGACATCTGGCTCTGCGGTGGCGGCAACATCGCGGGGCAACTGTTCGCCGAGATCGACCGGCTGATCTTCAAGAGCTATCCGGTGATCGCGGGCGACGGCATCCCGGCACTGTCGGGCAACTTCGTCCCCACGCGATTCGACGTCACCGCGCGCGAGGAGTTCAGCAACGGCACGCAGGTCACCTGGTTCGACCGACGCTGAACTTCGACCGCCGAAGTTCGATCGACACCGGATCCGGCCGTCAGACCCCGACGGTCTTGAGGGCGATACCGACGTACTTCTGCGCGACGGCCTCGGGGCTGAGCGTGCCCTCCGCGTGGTACCAGCGCGGGATCGACTGGCACATGCCGAGCAGGGCACGCGTGGTCTCGGCGGGATCGTCCACGTCGAACACGCCCGCGGCGACGCCCTCCTCGACGATCTGGCGCACCAGCTGCTCGACGCCCTTGCGCACCGCACGGTAGCGCTGGCGGTTCTCGGGGCTCAGGTAGCGGGCCTCACCCTCGAGGGCGGCGAGGCGGGCCCGCAGGGTCATGCGCAGCACAATCGCCTCGATGACGTTGGACAGCCTGCGCACCGGGTCGCCGTCGGCGTCCTCGGCGGCGGCGTGGGCTCGGGAGAGCACGTCGCTGGTCGAGAGCTCGAGAAGGGCGATGAGCAGCCCTTCCTTGTTCTCGTGGTGGTAGTAGAGCGCCGGGACGGTGACGCCGACGCGGCGCGCGATCTCCCGCACCGAGGTGCCGTGGAAGCCGGTCTCGTAGAAGGCGTCGAGGGCAGCGGTGAGGATGGGACTGAGCTGCATCGGTTCGAGGATGCGCCAGTCCGGGATCGCCTCACCGTTGGTGAGGGTGTCGGCCCCGTCGCTCGAAGCACCCATGAAACCGCACCTACCTACCGATCGCTACTTCATACGGACGCCCCGAGGATACCCGTACGTTTTGCGCTCGAAGGATCGAAAGGTGGGCGGTATCACCCCATCGGGTCGTCGGCACCACCGCGCGCGGTGTCGTGGAAGGGCGCGAAGAAGGTTCCCCAGCGCGCGCACTCCCAGCCACCGCCGGCCACCGGCACCAGCTCGACCGTCTCGGTGTTGGCCAGGTGGTTGGTGATGGCGAAGCCGGACGGCACCTTCCCCAGATAGGCGGCGACGAGCCGGATCGCGGCACCGTGACTGACGACCACGACGTCACCCGAACCGGCATCGAGATAGTCGCTGCGCAGCGACTCCAGGACGGGCAGGTACCGGTCGAGCACGTCGAGCGCCGACTCACCGCCCGGGACCCGCGCCCGCAGGTCGCCGTTGTGCCACTCCTCGTAGACCTTCATGAACAACTTGTGCGACTCCTCGTCGCTGCGGTCCTCGAGCTCGCCGACCTGCACCTCGTGCACGCCCTCGCGGACGACCGTCTCGAGCGACACCACCGGTGCCGCGTGCTCGGCCGTCTGCCGAGCGCGGAGCGCCTGCGACGCGACGAGCAGCGACGGCGTCTGCTCGACGAGGTTCTTCCCGAGCGTGCGGGCCTGTTCGACGCCGAGCTCGGTGAGCTCCGCGCCCGGGAGTTTCGTATCGAGCCTCCGGGCGACGTTCGCCACCGTCTGGCCGTGCCGGGCCAGGATCAATCTGCCGCTCACCGTCAGTCCTCTCCGCGCCGCAGTCGGTCGAGCCACCGCGCATCCTCGTCGTCCGACACGGGTGGGACACCGTGTTCGGACACAGCGGGCCACGATCCGAGGAACCGCACCTGCGCGAAGCGGTGCAATCCCTGCAGCGCCTCGGCGACCAGCGCGTCGTCGATGTGACCCACACAGTCCAAGTGGAAGAAGTAGGTGCCGTATTCCCTGCGGGTCGGCCGGGACTCGATACGCGACAGATCGATTCCGCGCGTGGAGAACTCGGTGATGGCGCGCACCAGCGAGCCGGGCTCGTTGGGGAGTTGCAGCACCACCGAGGTGCGGTCGACACCGGTGCGCTTCGGCACGGGCCGCGGCCGGGTGATGAGCACGAAGCGGGTGCGGGCGCCCTCGAAGTCGGCGACCTTGTCGGCGAGGACGGACAGGCCGAGCCGCTGTCCGGCGAGCGCCGTGGACACCGCCGCGTCGACCTTGCCGGACGCGACGTCCTCGGCGGCTCCCGCGTTGGAGGCCGCGGTCACGACCTCGGCGTCGGGCAGGTGGTCCTCGATCCAGCGACGCACCTGCGCTGCGGCCACCGGATAGGCACCGATAGTGCGGACCCGATCGCGGGTGATCCCTTCGCGGGTGACCACCGTGAACGCGATGTCGAGTTCGACCTCGGACACGATCTGCAGGCGCGGCCCGAGCGCGAGGGCGTCCATGGTGGGCGGCACCGAACCCTCGACGGAGCTCTCGATGGGGACGACGGCACCGTCGGCCTTCCCGTCGCGCAGGAGTTGCAGGGCAGCGGGCGGGCCGGCGGCCGAGACGCGCTCGACGTCGGCGGATCCGTCGCCGAGCACGTCGAGTGCACCGAGGCTCTCGAAGCGGTCGAGGGCCATCTCGGTGAACGTTCCCGAGGGTCCGAAATAGGCGATACGTGGCACGTGTACGAGGTTACGCATCGGTCGTGACGGGAAGGCGGACTCTGCGTGAACCGCACCCGAGCGGTGGCCCGTGTCAGCCGGTGGTGAGGTCGAGCGCCTCGAGCTCCCGGACGACGGCGTCTGTGTCGTCGACCTCGACGACCAGCAGGATCTCCCGCACCGCCGCGGCGGCCTCCGGTACGAGTCGCCGGAGCCGGGCCACGTCGGGAGTCCCGAGGGCTTCGCGGACGTCGAAACCGCTCAGCGCCGCGACGGTGGCGGAGAGTAGGGCGACGACGTCGTCGGTGCCGGTCGCGCGGGCGGCGTAACCGGTGTCGGCGTGAGCGAGGACGGAGAGGAAGTCGGCGACGGCGTCGCCCCCGCGACCTGCGGTCAGGCCGGGGATGTGACCGGCCTCGGTGAGCGCGCGGGCGGCGTCGGCGAGCGCGGCGTCGGGCACGTGCGGGTAGACGACCAGCGGTGCCGGCGCGGTGATCGCGAGAACGTCCTCGAGGTCCTCGGCCGTGCAGTCGACCTGATACCGGACCGGACGCCACCCGGCGGGCGAGGGGAGTTCGGCCGAGGCGTCGAGCTCGACGACGAGTTCGCGGGTGGGTGATCCGGTGACGGCAGCGGCCGGGACGATCGGTGGGGCGAGCGTGCGGCCGGTCGCGGCGAGGGCGTCGGTGAGGCTGTCGTGCCGGTGTGTGAGCAGCGCGTCGAGCAGTCCGCGGGGCTCGTCGCGGGACGGCGGCATTCCGAGGGGAAGTGGGATCGGCACCGATCCAGGCTACCGACGGACCACTTGCGACCGCGATCACAATGACTTAGGTTTGCCTCACCTACATCGAGAAGGAGGGTTGGCATGCAGACCACCACATCCGTCATCCCCGCGCCGACCACGGCCGAACGCGTACGCACCGCCCTCATCCGCGCCGACACGACGCAGCTCGCGATCGACGGCTGCGATCCACTCCCCACCTCGGTTCATCATCTCCTCGACGACGGACAGGTCGCGGTGGTCGTCGCCGAGGACAGCCTCCCCGTCGCACTCGCCTGGCAGTCCGGCAGCGCCGGCATCCCCGCCATGCTCGAGCTCACCGACCACTCCCCGATCGCCCTGCGCAATCCGGTCCGGTCGCTCATCTGGCTCAGCGGCACCCTGCGTCCCGTGGAGCATCCGCGCCGCGTCGCCGCCGAGATCGCGGAGATCCTGCCGCATCCCGAACTCCTCGACGTCGGACACCGCTCCGAACTGCTGTGCCTGACGCTCGACTCCGTCGTCGCCGCCGACACCACCGGGGCCGAGGCCGTCGACGTCGCCGACGTCCTCGACGCCGCTCCCGACCCGTTCGCCGCACTCGAGACCGGGTGGCTCCAGCACCTCGAAGAGGACCACGCCGACATCGTGCGGCAGATCGCGCGACGCATCCCGCCCGCGCACCGCGGCGGACGAATCCGCCCCCTGGGCCTCGACCGCTACGGACTGCGGCTACGCGTCGAGTCCGAAGGCGACGACCACGACGTGCGGATCCCCTTCCACGAACCGGTCGACGATCCCGCCGCCCTGAGCCGCGCGCTGCGCCTGCTCGTCGGCTGCCCCTTCCGAAACGGACTGCCGCCGCGCACCTGAGCGGTACGCGGCGGCAGGGATCATCCGAATGATCAGACCTTCTGCAGGTCGATACCCTTCGTCTCCTTCATGATCAGCGCAGCGATGCCGGTCGCGACGCACAGCACCATGATGTAGACCCCGAAGACCCAGCCGATGTCCCAGCCGGTGAGCAGCTGGTTCAAGTAGGGCGCAGTGCCACCGAAGACCGCCACCGAGAAGGAGTAGGCGAAGCCGATGGCCTGGGTACGCAGGCGGGTCGGGAAGCTCTCCGACAGGGTGCACGACAGGATCGCGCCCGGGATCGACACGATGAGCAGGGCGAGAGTGGTCGACACGAGCAGCGTCCACCCGGCCGACGTGATCATCGACGTCAGCGGGATCTGCAGCGCGAACATGAGAACCGCGAAGCCGCCGAGCATCGGGCGCCGGCCGATCCGGTCGGAGAGCAGACCCCAGAAGGGCAGCGACACCAGCGCGATGACCTGGGCGATGACGAGCATCCAGTAGGCGGTGTCGGCGTCCATGCCCTTCTGCGTGATCGCGTACGTCGAGACGTACGAGGTCCACGTGTAGTGCGCCGCCGTGACACCCGAGGTCATGCCGATCATCAGCAGGATCGCACGCACGACCACCTTGCGCGGGATGCGCGGTTCGTCGACCCGGGTCTCCTGCTGGTCGAAGACCTCGCTCTCCTCCATGCTGCGTCGCAGGTAGAGGGCGAACAGTGCCAGGAAGAAGCCGAGGAGGAACGGCACGCGCCATCCCCATTCGCCCACGGCGCTCTCGGAGAGTGTCGAGGTGACCGCTCCGCCGATCGTGTACGCCAACACGGAACCACCGAAGATCGCGACGAAGGCGACGCTGCCCCACATGCCGCGGCGATGCGGCGGCGCGATCTCGCTGACGTACGAGTAGGCGGTCGCCGACTCGCCACCGTGCGCGAAGCCCTGCACCACGCGTGCGAGCAGCAGGAGCACCGACGCCCACACGCCGATCGACGAGTAGGTGGGCATGAGCCCGATGACGAGGCTGCCACCGGCCATCATGAGCATGGTCGTGACGAGCACGAACTTGCGGCCGCGCTTGTCGGCGATGCGGCCGAACACGATGCCACCGAGCGGTCGCATCAGGAATCCGACGGCGAAGACCGCGAGTGTGGACAGCAATGCCGAGACCGGATTGTCGCTGTTGAACATCGCTGCGGCGATGAACGGAGCGAACACAGCGTAGGCGCTCCACTCGTACCACTCGAGGATGTTGCCCACGGAGCTGGCGAGAAGAGACTTCTTCTTCGATGCGAGAGTCACCGAAGTTGTTGCAACAGAATTCTTCTCAGGTGTTTCGATGTTCATGTCCCTACTTCCGGGTCGCAGATTCCCCTCGGCCCCCAAGGCCCCTATCCGCACCCGAGCGATCGATCGGTCGGGCGATGTGAAGTGTGATGGGTCACATGGACCGCTGTCAAATTGGACACATCACCGCGAACCGGTGGGGTGCCTCTCCGCGGCGAAGGGACCGGCCACGCAGGGTCCGGCACAATCGCTCCGGTGACGACCCTTCGCGACTGGCTGCGGCCCGCATCCCGCAACCCCGAGCCGCCCCTCGACCCCACCGAGCGCCGCGCGCTGTGGATCGAGATCACCATCGTCCTGCTCGTCACCTTCGGCCTGAGCGGGATCTCGTCGATCCTGTCGCTGGCCGAGGCGGCGCTGGCACCAGAACCGCTGTCGGATCAGACCGTCGCCCTCAACACGCCACGCTCGTCGCAGGGGTTCATCGATCTCGCCCGCCAACTCCTCGGCATCGTGCGCCTGCTCGCCTGGGGTGCCCTCGGCCTGTACCTGCTCTGGCGCAGCGGTGTCGGACCGCGACTCGCGGGCCTCGCCCGACCCGGTCTGCGCCGGGACCTGCTGCCCGGCCTGGGGCTGGCCGCCCTGATCGGACTCCCCGGACTGGTGCTGTACCTGGTGGCGCGGGCCGCCGGCCTGAACCTGACGGTCGCGCCGAGCCTGCTCGAGGACTACTGGTGGCGACTGCCCACCGAGGTGCTGTGGGCGATCGCCAACTCCGGGGCGGAGGAGATCCTGGTCGTCGCCTATCTCCTCACCCGCCTGCGGCAGCTCGGCTGGTCGGAGAATTCGTCGTTGCTCGCCTCCGCCCTGCTGCGCGGCAGCTACCACCTCTACCAGGGCGTCGGCGGCGGGTTCGGCAACGTCGTCATGGGCCTGGTCTTCGGGCGCTACTGGCAGCGCACCGGCCGGTTGTGGCCGCTCGTGATCGCCCACGCGCTCATCGACACCATCGCCTTCGTGGGCTACCAAGCACTGAGAGGCCACGTCTCCTGGCTGCCCTGAACGTAGAGTTGTCCGGGTGAACGGCGACCCTCGCGACCCTCGGAACCGGCCGCGGCCTCCGCAGGGACTTCCCCCGCAGGGCCCTCCTGCCCGGCGGGCAGTACCGCCGAACCCGCAGCGCGAGGTGCCACCGCAGCGACGGGGCGCTCCTCCGTCACAGCGACGGGGCGCTCCTCCGTCACAGCGTCGCGGCGGCCCCCCGCCGTCCCCCGAGGGCACCCAGGTGCTCCGGCGCGACGGACGACCGCAGTCACCGCAGGCGTGGTCGCAGGCACCCGCCCCGAACTACCGGCCCGCTCCGCGGCAGGACCGGCAGCAACCGCCCCCGCAGCAACGACGCGACTGGGCACCGACGCAGCGACCCGAACGGATCGCCGACCCCGCCCCGAACCGTCGCCCGCCGCGCGGGAACACACCACCGCCCGCACCCCCGCGACGCCCTGCGGCACCGCCTTCACGACCGGGCCCGCCCTCACGACCGGCACGACGCCGCCCGCTCGGTGCCCGGCGCATCCTGCGGCGACTCGCGATCGTCCTGGTGGTGCTCGTCGTCGCGATGGGCGCGAGCATGGTCTACCTCGACGGCACACTCGCGCGCGTCGATGCGCTCGCCGATTACGACGGCCGGGTCGGCGACACCCCCGGCACGAACTGGCTGCTCGTCGGCTCCGACAGCCGCGTGGGCCTCACCCCCGAGCAGGAACAGGAACTCGCGACCGGCGGGGAGGTCGGCGCCGACCGCACCGACACGGTGCTGCTCGTCCACATCCCGCCCGGTGGGGGCGCCACGACGATGATCTCGCTGCCCCGCGATTCCTACGTGAGCGTCCCGGGCTTCGGCCAGGACAAGCTCAACGCGTCGTTCGCGTTGGGCGGACCGCAACTGCTCGTGCAGACGGTCGAGGGCGCCACGGGCGTGCACATCGACCACTACGCCGAGATCGGCTTCGGCGGGTTCGCGTCGATCGTCGACGCGGTCGGCGGGGTCGACATCTGCGTGCCCTATCCGATCGACGACCCCCTCGCCGGACTCAGGCTCGAACCGGGATGCCAGGAGCTCAACGGAGCGCAGGCCCTGGGCTTCGTGCGCACCCGCGCCACCCCGCTCGCCGACCTGGACCGGATGAACAACCAGCGCCTGTTCCTGTCGGCGCTGCTGAGCAAGGCCACCAGTCCCGGCACCTTCCTGAACCCCTTCCGGGCATGGTCGCTGATGTCGGGTGCGGCCGGGTCGCTACGGGTCGACGACGGCGACCACCTGTGGAACCTCGCACGACTCGCGTGGGCGATGCGCGGCGAGACGGTCACCACGACGGTTCCGGTGGGCGGATTCGACGACGTCTACGGCATCGGCAACGTCTTGCTGTGGGATCGTGAGCGCGCCGTGCCGTTCTTCGGAGCCATCTCGGAGGGCGACCCGATCCCGCCGGAACTGCTCGCTCCGGCCCCCTGACGGACGCCGCGAATCGTCGTCGATCTTGGGGAAGGCTGTCCGAATTTTCCGTAGGGTAGCCGATGCTGCGTTGCCCAAGGGTAGCCAAGGCTTGGATGAAAAGCGCGTTGACCTGCACTAACGTCGTGATCATGACGACGATGGGCGACATGACCAAGACCAAGTTCCACACGCTGCTGCACGACCAGATCCGCCACGAGTTCACGGCGTCGCATCAGTACATCGCCATCGCGGTCTTCTACGACAACACCGATCTCCCGCAGCTGGCGAAGCACTTCTACGCGCAGGCCGTCGAGGAGCGCAACCACGCCATGATGATCGTCCAGTACTTCCTGGACCGCGACATGGCCGTCGACCTCACCGGCGTCGACGCGGTGCAGTCGATGTTCGAGGATGCCCGCGAGCCGATCGCGCTGGCCCTCGCCCAGGAGAAGAAGGTCACCGACCAGATCGTCGAACTCGCCCGCACCGCGCGCGACGAGGGCGACTACCTCGGCGAGCAGTTCATGCAGTGGTTCCTGCAGGAACAGGTCGAGGAGGTTGCGACGATGACGACCCTGTTGACCGTGGCCGACCGTGCCGGTTCCAACCTCTTCAACCTCGAGGACTTCGTGGCCCGCGAGCTCAACTCGAAGGTGCGCGAGCCGCGCGGCAATGCCCCGCTCGCCGCCGGCGGCGCCATCTGATCGTTCCTCCATCCGGGGACAGCCCACCCGGAACGACGAAGGCCACCTCCCGCAGGAGGTGGCCTTCGTGCTGTCGTGAGCGGGTCAGCGCAGGGTGACCTGGCGGCTGCGCAGGCCGTCGCGCGACCGGCGCTCGGCGGCGGTGAGCGGTTCGTCCACGGCGAGGGCCTCGTCGAGGCGCTGCCCGAACTCGATGGTCGGGGTGACCCATTCGTCGGGGTGCTTCTCGCGGTCGAGGTCGAAGACCGGCACCAGCAGACCGTGGGTGCGGAACGAACCAGCGAACCGCGATCCCTCACCGAGGTGCAGACCGCCCGCCGCGTGCACGCGCGACAGCGCCGCCATCAGCGCGTCCTCGTCCTCGGGGCGCACCCAGCGCAGGTGCGCCTTCTCGCCCGGATCGACCCACCACGCGCCGCGGAGACCGTCGCCTTCGAGACGCACGGACGGCAGCACGGCTTCGTTCGCGTGCTTGACGGTGTGCGCGATCTCGGCGCTCGGTTCGACACCGGCCGGGATCCACCAGTCGAAGTCGTTGTGGACGGTGATCGCCGGCACGGCTGCCGGGTCGATCAGCTCGGCCAACGGCGGGGTGTCGTCGTCGACACTCGCGACCTGCAGCGACGAGCCCGGCTCGGCCGTGTGCGCCCAGTACAGGGCCGCGGCCAGTTCACCCGCCGGGTCCGGGCCGAAGCCGGTGGCGAGCTGCAGGCCGACGTACGCGACCGGCTCACCGTTCTCCTCGCGGACCAGGGCCGCTACCCCGCCGGGGAGGATGGTCGCACCCACGACGCGACGGCCGTCCTCGGCCGCGGGCAGCTCCGCGAGGGCCGACGGCACGAACTCGCGCAGTGCCACGAGATCGCATTCGAAGGCGAGTCCTTCGAAGGGCCGGGACGTCGCGGCGGCCGCTGTTTCCCGCTCGAGTCGGCGCTGCTCGAGCTTCGCGGCGCGGTTGCTGCCGGGCTTGGGTCCGCTGTTTCTCTTGCTCTTCTTGGCCACGGCGTCAAACTACACGGCGACCCGTGTCGCGATGTCGAGGTCGCGGGACCGGGTGGGGGTGCTCACCGATCGAAGGCGGCGTCGAGCTGCAGCTTGGTGCGCCCGGGATGGTTGGTGGCGACCCACTCGACGCCCAGCTCGCGGCACAGTTCGACGTCGGCGGGGTCGTCGACGGTCCAGCAGTAGGTGGCCCGGCCCGACAGCGCAGCCCGGTCGACGAGATCGCGGTGCTCGCGCAGCGTCGCGATCGAGGGACCGACAGCGGTCGCGCCGACGGTGGTCGCGGCACTGCCGCGCAGGTAGCGCGAGGTCTCCCCCAGCAACACGGTGGGCAGCAGCGGCGCGGCCCGGCGGATGCGCCAGACGGCCCCCGCCGCGAACGACATCACCACCACCCGGGAGAAATCGGCCGATGCCGGGGTCGCGAGACCGAAGCGGGCCAGTTCGGCGAGCAGTTTGCTCTCCACGAGACCGCCGTAGCGGACGGGATGCTTGGTCTCGACGAAGACCTTCACCGGGACACTCGTGAAGTCCATGGCGAGTTCGAGCAGTTGCCGCAGCGTGAGCAGGTCGGCGGGCTCGCCGGGGCGTCCGTAGTCGTACTGCGCGAGCTCGTCGAGGGTCATCTCGCTGACGACACCTGTGCCGTTCGAGGTGCGGTCGATCGTGCGGTCGTGCACGCACACGAGGTGACCGTCGCGGGTGAGCCGCACGTCGCATTCGACGCCGTCGGCACCTTCCTTCAACGCGAGCTCGTAGGCGCCGATCGTGTGTTCCGGGAGGGCGGCGGACGCACCGCGATGCGCGACGACCCGGGGATGCGCGCTGCGGGTCACGGCGCCACCGCCTCAACGCGCTCCTCGTCGTCCGCTCGTTCTCCGGCCGATTCCGGAGCGTCGTCCTGTTCTTCGCGGGCCTGTTCCTGCTCGCGCACGGCGGCGGGGACGATGGGCGCGATCGGCGACGAGGCCGGACCTGCCGCGTGGGTGAAGCGGCGACGGCGCAGCGGCCGTCCCCACAGGTCGGCGTCGTCGAACAGGCGCAGGACGTGCAGGGTCGACAGCGCGACGACCGTCCCGAGCGCCGCGAGGACGGCGGTGAGCAGGACGCCGTCGGCGCGGGCCTGCAGGGTGTCGCGCTGACGCCACGCGAGCAGCGCCACCATGAGCACACCGTTGACCACCCACAACACCCACCAGGTGCGGATCGCGCGGAGCAACCGCGGGTCGCGGTCGGCGATCTCGGTGAGGAAGACACCGGGCATCGCGAGGTTGAGGCCCGGAACGACCAGCCCCGCGAGGATGGACAGCGGCGACCGCGACTCGGCGAGACCACGCTCGGCGTAGATGCGCCGGCGCAGGTCGATCAACCGCAATCCGGATGCGACCGCCGCGGCCAGCGCCACGACCGGCCCGACCACCTGGGTCGCCCACACCGCGGCATCCGACAACGCGAGCACGAGCGGGTCGACGAGACGGGTGCGGTTGTACAGCAACACTCCGTACCGGACGGCCTCGGCGACCGCCGCGAGACCGAAGACGACGGCGGCGCCGACGAGCAGCGTCGGCGCGAGGTCGGCGGCGGTCTCGGCGCGATCGGGTTCGACGTCCTCGTCCGGGAGCGGATCGAGCAGTCCCCAGCGGGGCATCTCACGATAGGACGGGGTCTCTGGAGCCGGACACCCGTGCGCAGGCGACGTCGGTTCGGTCGTCGGAGCACCACCCGCGGGTCGCGCGACCCAGCGGAAGTTACGGCGCGACGGAGGAACCGTCCCGTCGGGGGCGACGGGTGAGAGCAGCACACCGCGGCAGGCCGGGCACCACTGCCGCGGCTGATATGTCACCGGCCAGCGATTCTCACAGCGCACACAGATCTGATAGGCCGACATCAATAGATCTTTGCCGGTTCGTCGCGCTCGGAGACGAGCGGGAGTCCGTGCTTCTGCCACGCCACCATGCCGCCCGCGACCTGGAAGGTCTCGTACCCGATGCGGGCCAGGTACTCGACCGCTCCGAGGGAGCGGCCGCCCTGCCTGCAGATCACGTAGATCTCGGCGTCGGGGTCGAGTTCCTCGATGTGGGCGGGCACGTCGGCGAGCGGAATGTGCAGCGCGCCGGGGGCGTGTCCGAGTTCCCATTCGTCGTCCTCGCGGACGTCGAGGAGGACGACCTCGTCGCCGAGTTCGGGTACCAGGTCGACCGACACGGTGGGCACGTCGGAAAAGCTCACGTCTCAATAGTGGCACGCGGCGTGAACGGATGTGGGTGTGGTCGTACCGATACTGTTCCGCAGGTGGGGCAGGTGGGTCTTCCACAACACTCCCCATCAACCCCATCCGCTGGAGTTATCCACAGTTTCCACAGGTTCATCAACAGGCCTATCCACGCATGGGGAATCACGCTCGAGACATCTCACAGTGGACAAGCACCCGCCGATGGCCCGCGCCGGTTCCGTCGCTGAAATGATCGGGTCATGGAATTACGCATCTTCACCGAACCCCAGCAGGGCGCCACCTACGACGACCTCCTCGCCGTCGCACAGACCGCGGAACGACTCGGCTACGGCGCGTTCTTCCGCTCCGACCACTACCTGGCCATGAACGCCGAGGGCCTGCCCGGACCGACGGACGCATGGATCACGCTGGCCGGTCTCGCCCGCGACACGTCGACGATCCGCCTCGGCACGCTCGTCACCTCGGCGACCTTCCGGTACCCCGGCCCGCTCGCGATCTCCGTCGCGCAGGTCGACGCCATGAGCGGCGGACGCGTCGACTTCGGATTCGGAGCCGGCTGGTTCGAGGAGGAGCACCTCGCCTACGGCATCCCCTTCCCCACGCTGAAGGAGCGGTTCGACCGCTTCGAGGAGTCCCTCGCGGTCATCACCGGCCTGTGGGACACCCCCGAGGGCGAGACGTTCTCGTACGAGGGCGAGCACGTGCGGATCGAGAACTCCCCGGCGCTGCCGAAGCCGTACCAGCGTCCCCACCCACCGATCGTCATGGGCGGCGCAGGCAAGAAGCGCACGCCGGCACTGGCGGCGCGCTACGCCGACGAGTTCAACGTGCCGTTCAAGTCGCTGGACGAGACGAAGGTCCTGTTCGAGCGGGTGCGCTCGGCCTGCCGGGATGCCGGACGCGACCCCGAGGAACTGACCTACTCGAACGCACTCGTGCTGTGCTGCGGCCGGGACGAGGACGAGATCGCGCGTCGCGCGGCACGGATCGGCCGTGAGGTCGACGAACTGCGGGAGAACGGACTCGCGGGCACGCCGCAGGAGTTGATCGAAAAGATCCGCACCTTCGCCGAGGCCGGGACGCAGCGCATCTACCTGCAGGTCCTCGATCTCGCCGATCTCGAGCACCTCGAACTGGTGGCGAACGAGGTCATGTCCGCCGTCGCGGATCTCTGACGCGCAGGCGGTGCCTGCAGTCCTAGCCGGGTCAGTGGCTGCTGGTGGAGCCGAGGAACGCTTCGATGTCCCGGCTCCACTCACGGCTGCGCCGCACCTCGAGACGCCAGTGCGCGAGGGCGAACAGCCCGGCCGCGGCGGCGGCGGCGAACGTCCACAACCACACCCCGAACAGCACGGCGGTGAACTTCGCGGCGGAGGTGGTCAGCGGGGGCTGCGTGTATTCGCCGGTGCTCGCCTCGACCCAGACCTGCACCTCGCTGCCCGCGGTCGCGAGACTGTCCACTTGGACGAGCGCGTGGCGCGTCTCGTCGCCCCAACCCCAGGTCGCGGGGGCCGAGGAGATCTTCACGGTCTCGCCCCATCCGGAGGAGTCGCTCAGGGCATCGGCGTCGAGGACGGCCGTGACGCTGACACGTTCGGCGTTCTGCTTCTCGGAGAGTTCGAGCTGGGAGCTCCACATGGTGGCGGACACCCACACCGCGACGGGGATCATGATCGCCATCACGGCGATCATGAGGGTGAAGCAGCGCGCCTCGAGCTTGTCGGTGCGACGCACGAGCGGATCCCGCCTGCGCAGACTTCGCCGTGTACGCCGCAGATACCCCGCTCTGGTCGTCATGTCGGCAAGCCGTCCCTTTCCCCCTCTGGAATGATCCCTTCTTCCAGAATGCGTCCGCCTTCGGGGAAGTTCAAGGAACGCCAACGCATCTCACACTCGCACTGCGAGCGGAGATGTGGTGCGCGACACCGTCGAACCCTGAGGCCCGACGCTCTCTCAGGCGCCGAGGCCCACCGGGCAACTCACGCCGGTGGCGTGGACGGGGCAGTAGCCGTTGGGATTCTTCGCGAGGTACTGCTGGTGGTAGTCCTCCGCGTAGTAGAACTGCGTGAGCGGGGCGATCTCCGTGGTGATCTGCCCGTATCCGGCGTCGGCCAGTCGCTTGCCGAACGCTTCGGCCGTGGCCTCGGCGACCTCGATCTGCGTCTCGTCGTGGGTGTAGATCGCCGAGCGGTACTGGGTGCCGTGGTCGTTGCCCTGCCGCATGCCCTGGGTGGGGTCGTGGTTCTCCCAGAACTGCTGCAGGATGTGTTCGTAGCCGATCACCTTCGGGTCGAAGACGACGAGCACCACCTCGGTGTGCCCGGTCCGGCCGGAACACACCTCCTCGTAGGTGGGGTTGGGGGTGTAGCCGCCGGAATAGCCGACCGCGGTCGAGTAGACGCCGTCGAGCTGCCAGAACTCCTTCTCGGCGCCCCAGAAGCAACCCATGCCGACGACTGCGGCCTGCAGGCCCTCGGGGAAGGGGGGAACGATGCGGTTGCCGTTGACGTAGTGGGTCTCGGGGACGGGCAGCGGTTCGGCGCGACCGGGGAGCGCGTCCTCGCGCGTCACCATCTGCGACTTCGAACCTGCACGGGCGAGGATCTCGTCGAACCAGGACATGACCCGATGCTACGCGCGGGTCGGAGCGACAGTCCGTTCGTCGGAAGCGACCTGCTTCGGCGCGAGCCAGCGGCTCTTGATCCAGTGCGCAGCCGGAACCTCGACGCTGCGGTACAGCACCTCGGCGACGAGACCGCAGCCGATCAGCAGCAGCACGATCGCCGCGGTCGTGCCGACGATGCCCACGGTGTTCTCGTAGATCCGGTACATCACGAGGGTGTGGGTCAGGTAGATGCAGTAGCTGCGGGTCGCGACCCAGGAGACGACGGTCGAGCGCGCGAGGCGCCCGTCGTACCGCGCGACCAGCACGATCGCCGCGAAGACCACCGTCACCGTCCACAGATAGCGGCTGCCCGACCAGTAGACGTTGATGTCCGTGGCCATCACGATCACCGCGATCTGCGCGAACATCGCCGCCAGCAGGGCGCGCAGCGAAATCAGGCCGGCCCAGCCGAAGTACACGATCTGCCCCAGGAACAAGGTCGGCAGCGTCGACGCGATCTTCGACAGGAACGGCACCGTGTACGGCTCGGGCACGTACAGGTTGTAGAGGAGCACCAGCATGCACAGCACGGCGCCGAGCATCGGCACCGCCACCGGCGCCGTCCGCAGCAGCGACCGTCCCGCCACGCACCACAGGTAGAACGAGATCTGTGCGGCGAGCGTCCACACCACGCCGAGCACGATCACCTGTGGTTTCAGGAAGAACGCAGCCAGGAAGAAGGACAGGAACGCCTCGGAGACCGACACCGTGGTGTGGCCGCTGAAGGTGCCGTTGATGCCGAGCCACACGAGCACGACCGCGGCGAGGATCGCCACCCAGAAGGCCGGCAGGAGCCGCGCGGCCCGGGCGATGAGGAACTTCCGGCGGTCCTGCCGGATCGCGGACCGGGTGACGAGCATGCCCGTGAGCATCATGAACGCCGTCACCCCGACGGACGACAGGTGCTGGTTGAGGCCGGCGCCCTTGACGAGTACCTCGTAGGTGAGGTCGATGCCCCACCAGCCCGTCCCGAGGTCGTCGATCAGGTAGAAGGCGATGTGGGAGTAGAGCACGGCCGCGACCGCGACGAACCGGACGACATCGACGCCCGGCAGATCCACACGCGGTGCATCGGCCCCGCGTGTCGGTTCGTTCAGGAAGGGCCGAAACACGCGCCAATGTTAAGGTCCCGTTCACGCAGCCGTTGCCGACGGTCCCGATATCCGACTGTTTGCGCTGGTGAGAGCTATTTTCCGGACGCGTGGGCCGTTCCGGGTGCTCTCCGACACAGTCGCGGTCCGATCGTGTCCGCATTACGGGGAATGTTGCGGACGGTGTAGTTATGGACTTGGGTGGAAACCCGAGAAGGTACGGAATAACTGCACGGGCCGGACGGCCCGGTGAAGAAGGGACCCTTCGTGGCTGAATACACACTTCCGGACTTGCCCTACGACTACGCAGCGCTCGAGCCGCACATCTCGGCGAAGATCATGGAGCTGCACCATTCGAAGCACCACGCCACCTACGTCGCCGGTGCGAACACCGCTCTCGAGAAGCTGGCCGAGGCCCGCGAGAACGGCACCATGGCGGCCCAGGCGACCAAGCTCGAGAAGGACCTCGCCTTCCACCTGGGTGGTCACACCAACCACTCCGTCTTCTGGAACAACCTCTCCCCCGAGGGTGGCGACAAGCCCGAGGGTGAGCTCGCTGCTGCGATCGACGATGCCTTCGGTTCGTTCGACAAGTTCCGCGATCACTTCTCCGCGAACGCGAACTCCATCCAGGGCTCCGGCTGGTCGATCCTCGCGTGGGATTCGATCGGACAGCGTCTGATCATCGTCCAGCTGTACGACCAGCAGGGCAACATCCCGATCGGCCTGACCCCGCTGCTCATGCTCGACATGTGGGAGCACGCCTTCTACCTGCAGTACCAGAACGTCAAGGCCGACTACGTCAAGGCCTTCTGGAACATCGTCAACTGGGCGGACGTGCAGGCTCGCTTCGAGCGCGCTCGCACCGCCACCTCGGGCCTGATCGTCTAGTACGGATCGGTCATACAGGTCGCGAGACCGACAGCGAGGGCGCCGGGACACCGGCGCCCTTCGTCGTCTCCGGGCCTGGTCTTTCCTATCCGCTACAGGAATCGCTATCCGCCGCAGCAATTGCCGAGGCGGATAGCAAGAGGTGTAGCGGCAGTGCTGGCACTCGACACCTCTTGTGTGCCAACGAAGAAAACGGGCATTCTCCCCTTACCGACCGAGAGGGAGGAGTGGGATGAACGCCGAGGAACACAGCCGCATCGAGCTGTCCGCATTCCAGTCCGCCGGGTCGCTTCGAGGTTTCGTCGTCTCGGGCAGATGGCCCGCGACCACCCGCGAATGGGCCCAGGTGCTGGCGATGACGGTGCGGATCGCGTCGCTGCCGGGACTGCTGCCCACCTCGACGGTGTTCGGGGTCAAAGAAGAACTGCCCGACGACCCCGAGCCCGGAACCGTGGGCCTCGTGGTCGCCGAAGGTCCGGTGCTCGGCGAGCGTGCCGTGCAGCCCGGACGGTTCGCCGAGCATCAGCCGCCGGCACTGATCATGCTGCATCCGCCGTCGGAGACGACGCCGTCACTGCCGGAGAACGCCGGCGCCGCCTCGGGCTGCGTGCTGCTCCCCGGGATCCCACATCTCGGGCTCGAGCATCGCGCCGCGTGGGTCGAGGCCGAACCGGACGGCACGGTGACGGCACTGGTCAGCAAGGTGGGAGTGGATCCGGGCAACGACCCCGACACCGCGATTCTGGCCATGCTGCTCGCTTCGTGAGGGCGCCCTGAAAACGAGAGTTCGGTTCTCCGAAAGTTAGCATTGCCTTTACAGAATTCGGTTCGCCGGGCTAACGTTGTCGTCGGCGAAGGGGAGTAGCCCCCAATCGCAGGGTCGACATACTGGCGGCGCCCGACAACGGCACTGCCCGGCCCCGCGGACCGGATCATCCTCCGGTGGGCGAGACCTTCGGCCGCTGGTCGCACCGTGCGTCCGGCGTCCGGAGGAAGCCCCGTTTCCTCCATACGAAAGGAGGAAACGCATATGTGGTCCGCGCTCGTCTTGTCCTTCGCAGTCGTCTTCGTCGCCGAACTCGGCGACAAATCCCAGCTCATGGCGATGACCTTCGCCCTGCGGTATCACTGGTGGGTCGTCCTGTCGGGGATCCTGTTCGCGACCACCGCGGTGCACCTCGTGTCAGTGGCTGTCGGGCACTATCTGGGTGTCGCGATCCCCGCGACCGCCATCTCCATCGTCGGCGGCATCGCCTTCCTGATCTTCGGCGCGTGGACGCTGCGCGGCGACTCCCTCGACGACGACGAGCAATCCAAGGCCGGACGCGTCGCGCGCTCCGCCTTCCTCGCCGTGACCTCGGCGTTCTTCCTCGCCGAACTCGGCGACAAGACGATGCTCGCGACCATCACGCTCGCGACCGACAACAACTGGGCCGGGGTGTGGATCGGGTCCACCGTCGGCATGGTCGCCGCCGACGCGCTGGCCATCGTCATCGGTGCCGTGTTCGGCCGGCATCTTCCCGACAACGCCATTCGCTACGGTGCTTCCGCCCTGTTCTTCGGCTTCGGCGCGTGGATGCTCGGCGACGGCCTGTTCCCGGCGACCGGCGTCGTCGGACCGATCGCCGGCGCGGTGGCCCTGCTGCTGTCCGTCGCCGCGATGGTGGTCGTCCGCCGGCGCGCCCGCCGTATCACGGAGGACGAGGCCCCGGCGCTCATGCGTCCCTGATCACCGTTCCGAACAGTGTCTTTCCACTCTGCACAGGAGTATGCTTGCCGATAGGCAAATAAATTCGGAGGTGGTTCCATGTCTGAACTCACGGACAGCACCCCTCGATCCGAAACTCCTCCGTTCGACGCGGAAGACGTCCATCGTCTGCGTATCGCGATCGGACGGATCTCCCGCCGCATGGGCATGTTCGCCTCGGAGGAAGGGCTGACGCGTTCGCAGTCGACCCTCCTCACGACCGTCGCCCGCCACGAGACGATCGGAGTCCGCGACCTCGCGGAGATCGAAGGGCTCAACCCCACCATGTGTTCGCGCATGGTGGGCAAACTCGAAGACGCCGGGTTGCTCACCCGGTCCCCCGACACCGACGACAAGCGTGTCGTCCGCGTCCACATCACTCCCGCCGGTGCCGCACTCTCGGCGGAACTGCGCGACCGCCGCACCGCCCTGTTCGCCCGTCACCTCACCGAACTGAGCGACCGGCACCTCGAAGCTCTGCACGACGCACTGCCCGCCCTCGAGGCACTCTCGCAGCGCGTCGCCGATTCACCGCGCCCCTCCGCCGAGAGGGGTCGCCCGTGACAATGCTCGCCGACATCAGAGGACAGACCTTCGCCGCCCTGCGCGGCCCCAACTTCCGCCTCTACATCAGCGGCCAGGCCGTCTCGCTCATCGGCACGTGGATGCAGACGGTCGCGCAGTCGTGGCTCGTCCTGCAGCTCACCGGCTCCGCGACCGCCATCGGCATCGTGCTCGCACTGCAGACCGTGCCGATGCTGCTGCTCGGCCCCTACGGCGGCGTGGTCGCCGACCGCTCCGACAAACGCCGGCTCATGATCGGGTTGCAGACCCTCATGGGTGTGCAGGCCCTGATCCTGGGGCTGCTCGTCGTCACCGACACGATCGCCCTGTGGCACGTCTACGTCCTGGCGGTCGCGCTCGGCCTCAACCAGTGCTTCGAGAACCCCGCCCGACAGTCGTTCATGCTCGAACTGGTCGGTCCGGAGGATCTGCGGAACGCCGTGAGCCTGCAGTCGGTCCTCGCCTCGTGCTCCCGCATGATCGGCCCGGCCGTCGCCGGCCTGGTCATCGCCGCGGGCGGACTCGGCGTGTGCTTCCTGCTCAACGCCGCGAGCTTCGTCGCCGTCGTCACCTCCTTGCTGCGACTCGACGTCTCCCGGCTCCAGCGCTCCCCCGCCGCCGCCCGCGCGAAGGGACAACTGCGTGAGGGTTTCGCCTACGTCCGCAGCACGCCCGACCTGGCCGTCCCGCTGTCGATGATGGCGCTCGTCGGATGTCTGGCCTTCGAGTTCCAGGTGGTTCTGCCGGTCCTGGCCGACCACACCTTCGCTGCCGGTGCCGGGGCCTACGGCTTCCTTACCGCCGCGATGGGCGCCGGATCGGTGGTGGGGGGCCTCGCCGTCGCCACCTGGGGTCGCACCGGAACCCGGCCGCTGATACTCACCTCCCTCGCGTTCGGCATCGCCATGACGGTCGCCGCCGCGGCCCCGAACCTGACCACGCTCATCGTGCTCATGGTGATCGTGGGCGCACTGAGCGTGACGTTCACGTCCACCACCAACAGTTCGCTGCAACTCGCCTCCGCGCCGACGATGCGCGGACGGGTGATGGCCCTGTGGTCGGTCGCCTTCCTCGGCTCCACGGCCATCGGCGGTCCCATCGCCGGATGGGTCTGCGAGCAGTGGGGTGGCCGGGCCGGATTGCTGCTCGGTGCCGTCGCGTGTCTCGTCGCCGCGGCGATGGGAGTCGTCGCACTGCGCCGCCGGACCGCGACCCCCGCGGAACCCGCGGCCGTGACCGGTTAGGGTTCGTGACGAACGACACTCACACGCCGTAGGGCTCTGTGAGAGAACCCGACGGAGTCGGACTCGGTGCCAACGAGCCCGAACCCGTCGGGTTCACGCAGCCCTCGGCTCGGGACAGGAGATACGAACAGTGGAGATTCAGGGATCCGCCGCACTGGTGACCGGCGCCGCATCCGGTCTCGGCGCCGCAACCGCACGCCGTCTCGCCGACGCCGGAGCCACCGTCTTCGGCCTCGACCTGCAGCAGTCCATCGACCGCGTCGGCGATGCCGCACCCGCGGGTGTCACGCTCCTCGCCACCGACGTGACCAGCGGCGACGAGGTGCAGGCCGCCGTCGACCGCATCGTCGAGTCGGGTGTTCCGCTGCGCATCGTCGTCAACTGCGCCGGTGTCGGCTGGGCCGGCCGCATCCTGTCGAAGAACGGCCCGCACGACCTCGAGCTGTTCCGCACGGTCATCACCGTCAACCTGCTCGGCACCTTCAACGTCATGCGCCTCGCGGCCGACGCGATCTCCAAGACCGAGACGGTCGACGAGTCGGGTCAGCGCGGCGTCGTCATCAACACCGCCTCGGTGGCGGCGTTCGAGGGCCAGATCGGTCAGATCGCGTACTCCGCGTCGAAGGGTGGCGTGCACGGCATGACCGTCCCCGCCGCACGCGACCTCGCGCAGTTCGGCATCCGCGTCAACACCATCGCCCCCGGCATCGTCGACACCCCGATGCTCGCCGGTGTCACCGAGGAGTACCGCAAGGGCCTCGAGGCCGGTGTGCCGTTCCCGTCGCGGCTCGCCCAGCCCGCCGAGTACGCGCAGCTCGCGCAGATGATCGTCGAGCACGACTACCTCAACGGTGAGACCATCCGCATGGACGGCGCGCTGCGCATGGCGCCGCGGTAACCCTTCCTCCGGTAACCCCGCCTCTTCCGTGCGCGTTTCCGGCAGTTCCGGCTGCCGGGAACGCGCACATGCGTTAGACCGGACCCATGCGGATCGTTCTCGCCGTGGTGCTCGTCGTCGCGCTCGTCGGCGTCGCCGGGTGGGCGCTGCAACGACGCCTGATCTACCTGCCCGACAGCTCCACTCCCCCGTCCGCCGCGACCGTCCTGCCCGGTGCGGAGGACGTCGTGCTCACCACCTCCGACGGTCTCGCGCTCGACGCCTGGTTCGTGCCCGGTCGCGCTCCCGACGGCCCCGGAGCCGGCTTCACGGTTCTCCTCGCTCCCGGTAACGGCGGCAACCGACTCGGCCGCGTCGACACCGCCGCCGACCTCGCCGCGGCGGGTTTCTCGACGCTCCTGTTCGACTACCGCGGGTACGGCGGCAATCCCGGCGCCCCCACCGAGGAGGGTCTCGCCGCCGACGCCCGCGCGGCCCTCGAGCATCTCCGTTCACGCGACGACGTCGACCCCGCCCGGGTGCTGTACTTCGGGGAGAGCCTCGGCTGCGCCGTGGTCACCGCGCTCGCCGTCGACGAACCTCCCGCCGGGATGCTGCTGCGCTCGCCGTTCACCGATCTCGCCGCCGTGGCCCGGCACCACTATCCCTTCGTGCCCGCCGCACTGTTGAAGGACGAGTTCCCCGTCGCCGAACTCGTCGGCCACATCGACGTGCCGATCACGGTCGTCTACGGCACCGCCGACAGCATCGTCCCGCCGGCCCAGAGCTCGGCAGTCGCCGATGCCGCCCGATGGCTGCACGAGCGGGTCGAGCTCGACGGTCTCGAACACAACGATCCGCCGATGTTCGGCGCGCCCGTGGTGGACGCACTGATCCGGCTCAGAGCAGGCCTGTGAGCCTGGCGGAGCCGTCGACGAGGAATCTCACCAGATCGGGATCGGGTTGCACCTTCGCGGCCGACCCGTGCAGGTACAGGCCGCCGACGACGAAGGACGACGAGTCGCGGATCGGGACGGCCAGCGCCGCCCTGCCCAGCCGGGTCTCCTGGCACTCCTTCGCGTAACCGGACGAGATGATGTCGCGCAGCTCCCGCGCCAGCGACTCGCGCTCGCACATCGTGAACTCGGTGAGCCGGCGAAACTCGGCATCCGGAGCCGCCCCCGGCACGTGTGCCAGCATCAGCTTGCCGATGGCATTGGCGTGCAACGACTTCGACAGCGTGGTGATGGCGACGATCTCGTGGTCCGGATCCTGGTCGACGAAGCGGAGCCGGCTCCCGGCGAAGGACGCGACGTGCAATCCGAAACGCGTGCACCCCCGCAGGTCCTCCATCACGTCGTGGAGCGACTCGGACGGGGTGGATTCCGCTGCGGCCTGGGCGAGTTCGGCGGTGCGACGACCGAGCGCGAAACCCGACAGGTCGGGGACACGCACGAGATAGCCGTCCGCGACGAGCAGGTTCAGCATCCGGTAGGCGGTGGCGGGAGGCACTCCGGCGAACGCGGCGATCTCCTTGGCGGTGGTGCCGGGACCGAGCTGTGCGACGGCCTCGAGCATCCCCAGCGCCTTCTGCACGGCGTGGGGTTGTCGTCCTCCGAAAGTAGTCTCGGAGGACCGGATCGGCACGTGGGCGGTCACATCCGCTCCTCCTGTATGCCCCCCGTGACGATCCGCGGCCGCCCGTGCTCGTCGAGGACCAGTGTCCCCGCACCCGGCAGCAGATCCGAGGTCTCGACGGTGTCGAATGCTCCGATCGTCGCGAGGCTCTGCGGGCGGAGCCGGCGCAGCACCGCGCGCCAGACGGGTCCCGACACCAGGAGCGCGACGAGCGCCACCGGCACGACGAGCAGCGAGTGCGTGACCCCGTCGACGGCCGTGGCCACCAGCAGACCACCACCGAGCAACGCGACGAACACCGCCGCGACCCGCGTCCACGTGGTGTCCTCACCGATGCGGTGCAGGAACCGCAGGGATGCCACCGCGACCAGCGTGTACGCCGCGACCAGCGCGACCTCGACGACACCGTCGAAGACGGACGAATCCGCTTCCGCCACCAGGGTGTACAGGACGGCACCCGCGACACTCACCGCGACGAACGTCGTCACCGCGAGGTAGGGGGTGCGCAGGGTGCCGTGTACGCGGGCCAGAGCGGACGGCAGCACCCGTTCGACACCCATCGAGTACAGGAGCCTCGAGCCTGCCTGTGCGCAGCCGAGTGTCGACGCGAACCACGAGCACGCCATGCCCGTCTTCACGGCGAGCACGACCACCCACGACGCACCGGAGTCGACACCGTCGAAATACGCTCCGATGATGAGCGATCCACGCCCGGTCAGCGAGGCGACGGCCGTGAAGACGAACAGCGCCCCGACGACGAGAGGGGTGATCAGCACCGTCCGGCTGACCGTGACGAGCGGCCGACGGGCCTCGGGTCCGAAGAACGCCGCGCTCTCGAATCCGGCCATGGACAGGACGGTCATGAGCGCCAGGAAGGGCAGCAGGCTCAGCGGTGAGACCGGCAGTTCGCTTGTCGTCGTTCCGCCCGCCGGCGCGACCAGCATCGTCGCGACGATCAGTACCAGCGAACACGTTTCGACGAGCAGGATCGCGCGGGTCGCGAACCGCACGCCGCGGATCGCGATCAGGGCGACGACCCCACCGAGCACCGCCGCCGTCACCAGCCACGGTCCCGTCCCCGGAAGATTCAGTCCCACAAGCTCACCGAGATCCAATACTGTGCGTGCTCCCTGGGCCAGCACGGAGATCGAGATGCCGAGATATCCGACGATGAGCGCCGTGCCCGTCACGAGCGCCGCGCGCGTACCGAGTCCCTGGAAGACGAAACTGTAGAGCGAACCCGCCGCGGCCAGGCGTCGCGTGAACTGCGTGATGCACCATGCGACCAGCACGACGACGCCGGTCGTCGCGGCGATGGTGAGCACACCCCCGAGTCCCGGAGCGCTCACGGTCATCCACAGGGCGATGAACACCATTCCGGTTGCGGGAGCGATCGTCGACAGCGACTGCCCGATCAGATCGAGCTGGGACAACTGCCGGCGGCCGAGCGCATGCAGGGGTGAGCGCACGTGATCCCCGGTGGGTTCCGCGTCCTGCGCGCGGTCGATCGCCGCCCGGAGTGCTGACGTCACGGCCGTGGTCCTTTCACTGGATTCGTCCGGACGCTAACCCCGTTCTGTTACAGCCGCATTACCTGCGCGAACACGACGTGCCGTCCAAGTGGGAATCCGCTCGCAGAGGCGATGCGAGGTGCATCACGCCACCGCCTTCCGCGCGGACTCGGGCGAACGCAAAACCCCACGTCGCCGAGCCCCGACGTCCCTGAATTCGAAGGCTCGCGTTCTCGTTCAGGGTGTCCCCGTTCGTTCCTCCGGCGTCGCACGCCCGACTCGAGACCGCAGCAGGATGTGTCCATCCCCACCTGCGAGGGATCCGCCGGGACCTCGACGAGGTCCCGAAGCGAAACGGAAGGAGTGGTCGCACACATGCTGTGGGTGCTGATCGCATCGATCGTCGGAGGCACGCTGTTGCTCGCCGGCATCCCCAAGACCCGGGACCGCCAGGGTCTGCTGCGCACGGTGCGCGGGTACAAGCTGCTGCCTGCGCCGCTCGAGGACGCGGTGTCGTTCGCGCTGCCGTGGGCCGAGATCGTCCTCGGTGCCGCGCTCATCACCGGCATCGCCGGACGATGGGCGGCCGCAGGCGCCGCACTGCTGTTCCTGTGCTTCTTCGGCGGCCTGACGATCAACCTTCTCCGAGGCCGTCGTGACCTCGACTGCGGCTGTTTCGCATTCGATTCCCACGACATCCCGCGGATCGGGTGGTTCCACGCGGTGCGGGCCGGTGCGTTCGTGCTCGTCTCCGCAGCCCTGGCCCTCGTTCCCGCCGGCGCACCGTCGCTCGCCGAGCACCTCCTCGCCGTCGCGCTCGCCGCACTGGTGCTGGTCGTGGTCGTCACCGCGGTGCAGTTGCGGTCGATCGTGCATCCGGGCCGACGCCCGGTCGACGACCACCTGACGAAGGCCTCGATCGAACTTCGTGCCGCCTCGCCCCTCTCGCGGTACTGACACATCCGAACGGAGAAATCTGTGAACACCTTCCTGCTGATCGCGGTCATCGTGCTGGCCGTCGCCGTCGCGGCACTGTTCCTCATGCTGCTCGCCCTCGCCCGCGAGATCGGGCGCGTGCAGGTGCGTCTCGGCCCCCTCGGCGCCCGGATGATGGACACCGGCCCGAAGATCGATCAGGTCGCTCCGAGCTTCCGCGGCCTGCAGGACCACCTCGGCCGCGAGGTCGGCGTCGGTGGCCACCGCGACAAGGCGCAGCTGCTGCTGTTCACCGCGCCGTCGTGCTCGACCTGCAAGAGCCTGCTGCCCGGCGTCAAGGCGATGGCGAAGGCGGAGAAGGACCTCGAGGTCGTCATCATCTCCGACGGCACGCCCGAGGAGCACCAGAGTTTCCTTGCCGGTTCGGGTATCGGTGCCGAGCTCAGCTACGTCGACGCCCGCGATGTGGGCATCGCCTACCAGGTGGGCACCACTCCGTACGGCGTGATCCTCGACGAGCACGGCAAGATCCAGGCCAAGGGCCTGTGCAACCACATGGCGCAGGTCGAATCCCTCCTCAACGCACTCGAATCCGGCACGCCCTCGCTGCAGCACCTGCACGAGGCAGCCAAGACTCGCGCCGCAGCCGGTCTGTGATCTGCGAGCGCCGACCGCCCCGTCGGTACGGGCGGAATCTCATCCCCTTCTCGAGATCGGAGTACGTCGTTGGACCTCAGACCCTCATCCGGGGAACCGGAGATGCACGAGAATCGATATCCGGTGGACGAAGCCACCGTCAAGGAACAAGCCGAATGGATGGCCGGCCGCGGCGGATCCTTCATCGGCCGCACCGGCCGCAGGATGTCCGAGCGGGTCTCCCGCCGTTCGGTGATCAGCAAGATCGGCCGGTGGACCATGGGTGTTTCCGGTGTGGCACTGATCAGTTCGCTGCCCGTCACCCGCACTGCGCTGGCGCAGGAGCCGCCGGCTCCGACCCCCGCCGAACCCGAACCGCTCGTTCCGGTCTACGACGGCAAGGACCCCGCCGAGTGCGAGTACTGGCGCTGGTGCAACATGGACGGCACCTCGTGCGCGGCCTGCAACGGCGGCGGTGTCACCACCTGTGCGCCGGGAAGCCGTCCCGGAGCGGAGTTCTGGGTTGGATGCTGCACGCATCCCGACACCGGTAAGACCTACCTGATCGCCTACTACGACTGCTGTGGTGCACCGTCGTGCTCGAACGCCTTCTGCGGTGAACCCGACATGCAGGCCATCATGTACAACCCGGTCTCGGGCAGCTTCGACCAGGAGATCATCTGGTGCGTGTCCGACGAATCCCAGTCGTACACCTGCACGATGGCACCGATCATCGGTGAGGACTGCCAGACCCGTCCCGCCGCACGACCGAAGGTGGGCGCCGGATCATGAAGCGCACCCAACGGGCGGTCGCCGCGACCGTCCCGCTCGCTCTCGCACTGTCCCTCGCGGCGTGCTCGAGCGACGACGACTCCTCCTCCGCGGCGGGCGAGGTCACCTACCCGACCGTCCCCTACACCACTCCCGGTGAGGGCATCTCCCTCGGTCACGACGATCAGGAGATCGGCGACACCATCCCGGAACCCGTGCATGTCTCGGAGATCCAGCCCGCGAGCGAGAACGACCTGCTTGCGGTCCTCCGGACTCCGGGCGGGCTCGAGATCGGTGTGAACGTCCTCGACCCGGTCACCGGTGTCGCGGGCAGTCGCATCGTCGTGGGTCCCGGCATCTGGGATCCGGTCATCCACGGGTTCGTCGGCGAGAGTTCCTCGGACCCAGCGGTTCTCGCCGCCGAAGTGTGGCGGCCGCGCGGTTCGCGCGGCCAGGCGGACTTCACCGTCACCACCTACTCGGGCGACCTGCTCGAGCCGGACGAGATCGAACTGCCCGACTACGCCCGCGCGCACTCGCGTCCCGGGTCCAGTGCCGTCACCTCGGACGGGAAGTACTTCGTGACGTGGGACGACGGCCTGTACGGCGTCCGCGTCGTCGATCTCGAGGCCGGCAAGGAGAGCGGCGCGCTGCAGATCATCGGGTGCGGTCCGTTCACCTGGCTCGTCGACCACAAGCTCTACAGCGTGTGCGAGGACACCCGCGAGCTGATCCAGATCTCCATCGACGATGCCGGTGTCCCCACCGAGACGGCGCGCACGAAGGTGCTGCCCGACGACTTCGTCAGCAACCGCAAGGTGACCTGGGCCGCGGACGCGAAGAAGGCACTGCTCGTCGGCGCGACCGGCGACGTCTTCGTCTTCGACTTCTCGAACGGTCTGCCGGAGGATCCCGTCGCTCCCATCGGGAACGCCGGACAGGACGGCGGCCGCTTCGCGGAGAACGCCATCAACAACACCGGCGACCGGATCGCGATCGAGTACACCGACAGCGAGATCCATCCGCACTCCGCGCGCGGTGGCGACATCGTCACGATCGAGCTGTTCGACGCGACCGGCCTCGCTCCGATCCGCACCCTCGATCTCGCGGCACTGGGGATGACGGACATCGCGTCCATGGCCTTCTCCGTGGACGGATCGATCCTGTATGTGGTCGGTTCGGGCCCCGAGGTCGACGGCGAGTCGGCCCAGCGCATCGTCGGTGTCTCGGCGAGCGACGGCACCGAGGTCAGTGCCGCCGAGGTCACCGGAACCGTCGACGACATCCGTTCGCTCCTGACCCCGCAGGTGATCCGATGACACGACCCGGTTCCGGGCTCGTGCTCGCTCGCCGACGCTTCCTCCGCCTGGGCACCCTCGGTGTCGGGGCGGTGGGGCTCGGCGCGCTCGGGTTCGGTGCCACCGCCTGCAGCTCCGGTACGTCCGGACAGCAGGCGGTGGCCACCGAGCTCGACTACATCCGTCCCACCGATCCCGAGGTGGCCGCGGCCGAGGCGGCCCGCGCCACCTCGGGGGCGACGGCAGCCTTCGCGCTCGCTGCGGGGGTGGGCGCCGTGGACCTCGGTGGGCGGATCGTGAACACGTGGACCTACGGCGGGGCCGCCGTCGCACCCGAGCTGCGGTTGTCGAAGGGCGACCGGGTGCGGGTGTCGGTGGACAACGGGCTTCCGCAGGAGACCACGCTGCACTGGCACGGCATCCGGATCCGCAACGACATGGACGGTGCGGCTCCGGTCACGCAGGAACCGATCGGCGCCGACGGTGGCCGGTTCGAATACGACTTCGTCGCACCCGATCCGGGCACCTACTGGTACCACTCGCACAGCGGACTGCAGGCCGACCGTGGTCTGTTCGGGGCTATGATCATCGAGGACCCGAACGACGCCACCGGCGCGGACGCCGACGCGGTGCTCGTGCTCGACGACTGGGTCGACGGTCTGGGCACCACCCCCGACGCGGTCCTGGCCGCGCTCAACCCGCAGGTCGCCGGGCACGGTCATGCCGGGCACGGCTCGGGGCCGGCCGAGTACACGGACGCCGATGCCTCGGTGGCGCAACAGATCACGTCGGCGGGCCACGGGGACTCCGTCCCGCTCGGCGGCATGACCCAGCACATCGCGTACCCGCTGCACCTGATCAACGGGCGTCCGCCGAACGATCCCGCCGTGGTGGAAGCCGCTGCGGGGCAACGGTTGCGTCTACGGGTCGTCAACGCGGCCGCGGAGACGCCCTACCGTTTCGCCGTGGCCGGTCACGAACTGACCGTCGTCGCCGTGGACGGCTTCGACGTGCAGCCGACGACCGCCGACACCGTGATCCTCGGCATGGCGCAGCGGGTGGACGTGCTCGTCACGGTGCGTTCCGGTGCGTGGCCGATCGTGGCGAAGGTCGAGGGGCGCGACGGCTACGCGTCGACCGTGCTGCGGTCCCACGACGCGGTGCCGATGTCGAACCCCGATGTGGGATTCGACATTCCGGAGCTGAACGGGCGACTCGTAACCGAGAGCGAACTGCGGCCCGCCGAATCGGTACTGCTCGAGAAGCGGGACGTCGACCGCGACTACCGCGTCGAGCTGATCCAGGCCGGCGACCGCTACGTGTGGGGCATGGCCGGCCCCGACGCCGGCCGACTGGTGATGAAGGAGGGTGAACGGATCCGGATCACGATGGTCAACTCGTCGCCGATGTGGCATCCCATGCACACCCACGGCCACACCTTCGCCGTACCGGGTTACGGCGGTCTGCGACGCGACACCGTCAACGTGCTTCCGGGGACCGAACTCGCCATCGAGTTCGACGCGGACAATCCGGGCGAGTGGATGTTCCACTGTCACAACGCCTATCACTTCGAGGCAGGAATGACCGCGAATCTGCGGTACATCCGGTGAGGACGAGATATGAAGAAGTTTCTTTCCGCGGTCGCGGGCACGACACTCGCGATGGGACTGCTGACCGGATGCGGCAGTGCGGACGCCGACGAACCCGCGGTCGTCATCGAGGTCTCCAACATGTCGTACAGCCCCGCATCGGTCACCATCGAGAAGGGCCAGACCGTGCAGTGGCACTTCGACGACTCGGGACTGCCGCACGATGTGGCGGGCGACGGACCGCTCGAAGGTGACCTGAAGAGCGAACTGCTCACCGAGGGCACCTACGAGTACACCTTCGACGAGGCCGGCACGTTCACCTACCACTGCACGCCGCACCCCGCGATGGTCGGCACGATCATCGTCGAATGATGCGGATCCGGTGGGGGGTGGCCGCGTTCGCGATGCTGGCCGCGACCTGGTGTGCCGGCTCCCCCACCGGGCCGGACGCGGAGATCGTCGTGCGCGACGTGCACTTCGCGCCGGTGGACGTGACCGTACCGGTGGGCGGCACCGTCCGGTGGACGTTCGACGACGGCGGGGTCCTGCACCACGTCGGATCGGAGGGCGAGTTCGACAGCGGCATCATCCCCGAGGGGAGCTTCGAGCACACCTTCACGACGCCGGGCGTCTACGAGTACCACTGCTCGGTCCACCGGTACATGACCGGAACCGTCACCGTGACCGGTTGACGGACAACGCCGTCCGCCGTCCGGTCGTATCCGTAAGCACCACAGCAAAGGAGCATCCCGATGACAGAAACACTCGTGCGTGAGCCTCTGGCTCACCCGCCCCTCGGAGTCGACGTACCGGAGATACGCCCGACGCTCGAGAGCGCCGTCGCGAAGAAGACCCGCGGCGGCCTGATCGCCGGTGCCGCGGTGGTCGGCGCCGCCGCCGGTCTCGTCGCGGCCGCCTCGACCCCGACGGCCATGACCGCCGCGGTGATCGCCACCGGCGCGGTGACCGCACTGGCCGCCAACTGGTCGACCTGCGGTATGTCGGTGGCCGGCGTGGTCGCCGCACCGAAGCAGCCGGGACGCCGTGGGTCGTCGACCCCGATCCGCCGGCTCGGCTGGCACACCCTCGGATCGCTCGCGACGGGCATCCCCACCGGCGCGCTCTTCGGTGCGCTCGGCGCGCTCGTGACCGGCTCGGTGCCGTGGGCGTGGATGCTCGCGGCCTGGGGCGTGATCGCGCTCGGTTACGGCCTGCACGAGCTGGGCATGATCACCCTGCCGACGCCCATGCGGCGTCAGCAGCTCCCCCGCCACCTGCGGCGCACGATGGCGCCGTGGAAGGTGTCGCTGCTGTTCGGTGCGCTCATCGGCCCCGGCTTCATGATCTTCATCCGGTCCAGCGCGTACTACCTGCTGGTCCTCGGCGTGATCGCCTCGGGTTCGCCGGTGCTCGGCGCCGCGATGTTCGCAACCGTCAGCCTCGGCCGCTGCATGCCGAGCGTACTGGCCATCCTGCACACCCACCGCGGGGGTTCGATGCCTGGCTTCCTGTCGGCGATGTGCGTCGTCGACCGTCGTGTCCAGACCCTCACCGGCGGTGTCCTCATCGCCCTGGCGGCCTTCGCTCTTGCCGCACTGGTCTGATCTCCCGTGCGTGGTTCCGGTGGCCGAGGCCACCGGAATCACGCACGTGGCATGCTCTGCGCTACAGGTCCTCGACGAACGGGATGTCGAGCACCGCACGATCACTCATCCACTCGCGCAGGACCTTCGTGGCGATCACGTCGTCCTCGTTGTACTCGAGCAACCGCACACGCTGCGCCGGATCGGGCTCGCCCGCCATGCCCACGGCCTCGCGGTACCAGCTCATCGACGCCTCACCCCCGGCCTCGGCGTCGCGCCAGTGATGCCCCGCGATCGGTGCGATCTTCTTCAGCCCCTTGCCGTTCGGACACACGAACTGGTCGGTGACGGCCTGGAAGATGTCGACCCACTCGTCCGAACCGATGAACGCCTTGACCTCCGCGAGCTCCGGCACACCCGGGAAGCCGTGGAACCGCCGCGCCGACGACAGCAACCACTTGTCCTCCGCCGACCGCGAATAGCAGTAGGCCGCAAAAGTCTTCCCGCGACGTTCGGCCGCGCGCCGCTGGTCCGACAGCCAGCGCCAGAACTCGGCGAACGAGCGTGCCTCGTCGTCGGTCGGCACGGGCTCCCACGTCGCGAACGGGATGTACTCGGAGGACGATCTCGAATTGAGCAGCGTGCCCCACAGATAGGCGCCGTGCTCGTGGTAGCTCTCCATGTCGATGTCGACCTCGACGTCGGCGCGGTGGACGTGCACGTGCCGGTAGCGACGCACGAGCGGCGCACCGGCGATCCACGCCCGCGCCGTGACGATCGCGTCCTCGAACGAACCCTGCGGCCACGCTTCCGGTTCCCCGCCCTCCCACCGGGCGAGGCCGTCGATGGTGTGCACCTCGAGTTCGCGCAGCACGGCGGCACGTTGCCCCGGCGCGACGAGCGACACATCCCGGGTGACGGTGAGTTCGGCGCGGCAGCGGTCCCACCACGGGCAGGTCTTGCACTCGCCGATCTGCGACGGCGCCGTCGGAGTGAGACCCCGCGCGATCTCGAGTCGGTCCGCCAGGCGGGCGTCGTAGTCGTCGAGGATCTGGTCGAGATCGTGCACGAGGATGCAGTCGCCGCCGTAGCCGATCGCGCCGGCGACCTTCGCGGGGCTCGCAAGTCCGTGACGTTCGAGCATCCGGTACAGGTGCGCGAGGCGCATCTGGTCGCGCACCTGACTGCGCACCTTGCGGGTCTCGTCGACAGCGGGTGCCCACGCGAACAGATCGGTGGTGAGCGCGCCGTGTCCGGGATCGGTGACCTTGTGGTTGACGACGATCACCGGGATGTAGCCGCCGTGTTCGGCGTCGCGCAGCAGGATCTCCGAGCGGCCGCGGCGTCCGGTGTCGGGTTCGCTCGGCAGCACCGCACCCCAGATGCGGTCGGCGCCCGCGCGGCACGCGTCGAGTGTGCGCTCGGCGCGCTGCGACATCGGTCCTTCGGGGGCGACGAGCACCCACCCGTCCGGGTCGGCGTCGAACAGCGTCTGGCGGATCGCCTCGCGATGCGCAGCCGCCGCCTCCTGGCGTTGCCGCGCACCCGGATTCTCGGGTGCATCTGCGAGTTCGTCGGGGAAGGTGGCGTCGAGATAGACCCGGTGGCGGCACCTCGTCAGCGCAGCGGCCTCGAGGGAGACGGCTGTGCGCTGTGACACTCCGCGTCGGGGCCGCGGTAGTTCTCCGGTTGCGTCCACGACATTCCAGGGTATTCCCTGCACAGGCGACGGCTCGCAGCAGCACCGTCACGTTAGGCTGACGCGGGGCGCCGGAGCGTCGTGTCGTACCGAATGGAGGGTGCTGTTCGATGGGGTTGTTCACACGGAAGCGTCGCGCGACTCGCAGGGCGGAAGCGAAGGCGCTGAGGACCAAGGCGAAGATCGAGGCCAGACTGGTCGCGAAGAATCGGCTCGAGAACGACCGGCGGGCAGCGAAGGCCAAGGCGAAGATCGACAAGAAACTCGCGAAGTCGCAGGTCAAGCTCGACCAGGAACTCGCGAGGTCGCAAGCCAAGGTCGAGAAGGAACAGATCGCGACCCTCAAGGCACAGAAGAAGGCCGCCGAGAACCAGGGGCTCACCGCGGCGAAGGTGCGCCGTTATCTCGGCGTCGCGCGTCTGCTCGCGCCGGTGCTCGTCCCGATCGTCTACCAGGCCGTGACGGCGCTGCGCGGTCAGCTCGACTCGCGTCGCGCGCAGCAGCTCGGGGTGCCGATCGAGGAACTGGGTTCGTTCACCGGTCACGGTGCCCGGCTCAGTGCCCGCATCGCGGGTGCGGAGCAGTCGCTCGCGAAGGTCGAGCAGCGCAACCCCAAGGACGCGGAGACGCAGAAGTTCGCCACCGCGACCCGCGAACGTCTCACCGATCTGACTGCCGCCGTGCAGACGGCCGAGCAGATGCCGGCCGCGCGCCGGAAGTCGGCACACGCGGCGATCTCGTCGGAACTCGACGGCATCGAAGCGGATCTGCTCGCGCGCCTCGGCGTGCGCTGACGCGGCCTGCACATCAGGAACGAGCACGACCGACAGTGACCAGGTATCCGACCGTTCTCGGCACCACCGCGGGCATCGCCACCGCGGTGCTGGCGGTGGCCGCCCACGGCGCCGCCGGCGGTGGTGTGCCGACGGGACCGGTCGCGGTACTGCTGGTCGCGGTCGCGGCGATCGTCGGGATCCTCGGCGCGCACCAGCCGTCGCTGTCCCCGCTCGTGCTCCTCGCCGGTGGGCAGGCGGCCACGCACGTCGCGCTCACCGTGCTGGTGCCCGGTCACGAACATCTGTCGGTGTCCATGCTGGGCGCCCACATGCTCGCCGTCGCCGTGTGCGCGGTGCTGCTCACCGCCGCGGCCCACGTGTACGCGGCGTGCGGCACCGCGCTGCGGGTCGTGCTGCTGCGCGGCCCCCGGGTCGCCGCGCCCGCCGTGCTCGCCCCGACCTCGTCGACCGACCGGCTCGTGTGGGGACGTGCACCCCCGGCCATCTCGCGGAGAGGACCACCGCTCGCCACGGCTGCGCTGTGACGATCGATCCTCCAACCACGAGAAAGACCCATACATGTTCGAGTTCTCCCGTCGCGCCCTCGTGGGCGCGACAGCAACCGCTGCGCTGATGGTCGCGGGCGCCGGCATCGCTTCGGCCCACGTCACCGTCGTCGCACCCGGAGCCGAGCAGGGCGGTTACACCGTCCTGACCTTCCGGGTCCCCACCGAGTCCGAGACCGCCGGCACGACCGCCCTCACCGTCGAGCTTCCGGGGCTGCGCTCGGCGCGCACCGAGCCGCTGCCCGGCTGGACGGCGACCGTCGAGAAGGATCCCGAGTCGCAGCTCGCGACCTCCGTGACGTGGACCGCCGAACCGGACGTGCAGGTCGGGCCGGGACAGTTCCAGCAGTTCGTCCTGTCCGTCGGGCCGCTGCCCGAGGAGGACGAGGTCGCCTTCCCCGCGATCCAGACCTACAGCGACGGCGAGGTCGTGGCGTGGGACGAGATCACGACCGGCGACGAGGAACCCGAACGTCCTGCCCCCAGCCTGACCCTCGCGGCGAGCAGCGGCGACGGGCACGGCGGCAGTGGTGACGCGCACGCCACCGAGACCGAGCAGACCGCCGGCGCGTCGGAGGACACCACCGACAGCACCGCGCGGTGGCTCGGCGGTATCGGCCTGGTGCTCGGTGCGCTCGGCGCCGCACTCGGCCTCGGCGCCGTGATCCGGGGGCGGCGGGCATGAAGCGCATCCTCGTTCTCCTCACCGCGTTGATCGCGGCGCTGACCCTGTCCGTCGGTTCCGCAGCCGCCCACTCGGTGGTGCTGTCGAGCTCGCCCGAGGACGGCGAGCAGATCGCCGAGGCACCCGATCGGGTGACCGTGACGTTCAACGAGAACCTGCAGGAGCAGTTCGCGGCTCTGACCGTCGTCGGGCCGGACGGCAACCTGTGGTCGAAGAGCGACCCGATCATCGAGGGTGCGAACGCATCCGTCGAACTAGACGGTCTCGGCCCCGTGGGCGAGTACACGATCGCCTACCGGGTGACCTCCGCCGACGGACATCCCGTCAGCGGAACCCGCACCTTCACGCTCACCCAGGAGGGAACCGGCACGCCCGGTGAAGCGGCGTCCGGTGACACCGCGACCGGCGAGACCGGCGCGGAGTCGGGCGAGAGCGACAGCAGCGGACCTGCCGTGTGGTGGTTCGTCGTCGCAGGTGTCGTCGTGGTCGCCGCAGGTCTCGCCTTCGCGCTGCGCAAGCCGAAGGCCTGACCCGCATGATCCCGGAACGCCGGCAGTGGCTCGTCGTGGCCGCTGCCGGCGTTGCCTTCGGAACCGTCGCGGGCATCGCCGTGGCCGGTTCCCTCGCCCTGCCCGCCCCCTCGAGTTCGGTGCGGGCGATCGGGCTGTGTGTCGGCTCGACCGTGCTCGGACTCGCGGTCCTGGCCGTGATGGTGCAGCGGCAACGCCGTCCCGCGGTTTCCTCCGACACGCTGTGGCGGACGATCGCCACGCTCGGCGGTGTCTGGCTCGTGCTCGCGAGCATCGACCTCGCCTGGGCCGCGTCCACCGCGGCCGATGTTCCCGCCGCGGACCTGGATGTGGGGCGGTTCGGGCAGTTCGTCGGCACCACCACGGGACGCGTGGATGCGGCGGCATGGGTGTGCATCGCCGCGATCGTCGTCGTCGCCGCTGTGGCGTACCGCCGGTCGGCGGCGTGGTCCACCCTGCCGGTGCTCGTCGCCGCGGCGCTCGCGTTGATCGCCCGGCCAGTCACCGGCCACATGGCGCAGCAACCGCTGGGGTCGCTGTTCAACGCCGTGCATGTGCTCGCGGCCGCGGTGTGGTTCGGGGTGCTCGTGGCGCTGGCCGTCACCGTGCGGGGCCGCGGAGCGTGGGCGGAACTGCTGCCGCGCTACTCGCAGCTGGCCCTGCGGTGCGTGGTGGCGTTGGTGATCACGGGCGTGGTCGACGCGGCGGTACGGCTCGGCTCGGTCTCCGCGCTGCTGGGCACCGGCTACGGACGCGTCGTGCTCGCGAAGGCAATCGTGCTGTGCGCCCTGCTGGGGCTCGCGTGGAACTGGCGGCGCAACTGGCTCCCCGCTGCCGCGTCCCACCGTCTCCCGGAGGAGGAGTCGCTGCGCAACGCCGTCCTCGAGGTGTGCGCGATGTCGGTGGCGCTCGGGCTCGCGGCCGGATTGGCGACCACCGGCTGAGCCGTCACAACGTGGCCGCTCGTTCCAGGTCCTGCACGAACGAGCGGAACATGTCGTCGCGCTGCGATTTCGCCCGCAACACCGCCGACGGGTGCACGGTGACGACCACCGCCGGATCGCACGACCCGCACAGCTCCTCGGGCAGGTGCAGGACCTCCCCGCGGTGCTGCGTGAGCTTGAAGTCCTTACCGAGCAGCGACTGCGCGGCCGTGGCTCCGAGGCACACCACCACGTCGGGGCGGACGGCGTCGAGTTCGGCCTCGAGCCACGGCCGGCACGCCGCGACCTGCCCACCCGACGGTTTCTTGTGGATGCGTCTGCGGCCGTTGGCGGACCGGTCGAAGCGGAAATGCTTGACGGCGTTGGTCACGTACACCGTCCCGCGATCGATGCCCGCGCGTTCGAGGGCCTTGTCGAACAGGTGCCCCGCGGGCCCGACGAACGGTTCTCCCGCGAGGTCCTCCTCGTTGCCCGGTTGTTCGCCGACGAAGAGCATGCGTGCGTCGCGCACCCCTGCCCCGAAGACCGTCCGCTCGGCGGCCTTGTAGAGATCGCATCCCCGGCATCCCGCGGACGCGGCGGCGAGTTCGGCGAGGTCGCGGCTGTCGGGTACGTACTCCTGTGCGCCGGGATAGGTCACCATGGCTGTCGCATACCCGGCTTCACCGCGGTTGCACCAGTCGCTCGATCCAGGCGCGGCTGTCGGCGGGGTCGATGACGTCGTCGAGTTCGAAGCTCGTCGCCGCTTGCAGGGCCTTGCCCTGCTGGTAGGCGAGGGCGACGAGCCGGCCGAACAGCTCCTCGCGCTCCCGGGGTGTCTCCGCGGCGTCGAGTTCCTTGCGGAATCCGAGACGCACGGCCCCTTCGAGTCCCATTCCGCCGATCTCCCCCGTCGGCCACGCGACGGTGAACTCGGGTGCGTGGAAAGATCCGCCGGCCATCGCCATCGCGCCGAGGCCGTAGCCCTTGCGGAGGATGATCATGCCGAACGGGACCGTCAGGCGTGCGCCGGCGACGAAGAAGCGCCCGAAGCGGCGCACGGTGGCGTCCTTCTCCGATTCCGGTCCGACCATGAATCCCGGTGTGTCGCACAGACTCACCACGGGCAGCCGGTGCGATTCGCACAGTTCCAGGAAGTCCGCGGCCTTGTCGGCGGCCTCGGCATCGATCGCCCCACCGAGGTGGGCGCTGCTGTTGGCGAGCACGCCGTAGGAGGCGCCTTCGACGCGCATCAGGGCGGTGACGATGCCGACGCCGTAGTTCGGGCGCAGTTCGAGCACCGATCCGAGGTCGGCGATCGCGTCGATCGCCGACCGCACGTCGTAGGCGCGGAGACGGTTCTCCGGCACCACATGTCGCGCGAGACGCGGGTCTGGTGCCTGCCGGTCCTCGTGCGGCGCGGTGAAGTACGCGAGATATCGCCGGGCGACGTCCACGGCGTGCGCCTCGTCGCGCGCCGCGACGTGCACGACGCCGTTGCGGCGTTGCACGTCGATCGGCCCGATGTCCTCGGGGCGGTGCACGCCGAGTCCTCCGCCCTCGATCATCGCGGGGCCGCCCATGCCGATGTTGGCGTCGGGGGTCGCGATGAGCACGTCGCACACCCCGGCGAGCGCGGCGTTGCCCGCGAAGCAGCGGCCGGAGACGACCGCGACGGTGGGCACGCGTCCGCGCAGCGACGCCATCGAGCGGAAGGTGGGCAGGTCGAGGCCCGCACCGGAACCGGCGTCGACGTCCCCGGGTCGACCGCCACCACCCTCGGCGAACAGCACGAGTGGCACCCGCCGCCGGGCGGCGAGTTCGAGCAGCCGATCGGTCTTGCGGTGGTTGTTGCGGCCCTGGGTACCTGCGAGGACGGTGTAGTCGTAGGACATCACGACCACCTCGGCCCCGCCGATCCGTGCGGTGCCGCCGACAAGTCCGTCCGCCGGGGTGTTCGCGATCAGGTCCTCCTCGCTGCGGCGGCCGCGCTGGGCGGCGAGGACGAGCGGTCCGTATTCGACGAAGCTACCGTCATCGACGAGGTCGGCGATGTTCTCGCGCGCCGTGCGCCGGCCCCGCCCGTGCCGCTTCGCCACGATCTCGGGCCGCGCCGCATCGGTGGTGACCTCGTGCCTGCGGCGGATCTCGTCGAGGTCGGCACGGTCGGCGTCGAGGTCGGCCGCGGCGATGTCGTCCGTCGCGGTGTCCGTGTCGAGCACGCGGACCACCGCGAGCACGGTGCCCGGCTCGACGGTGCGTCCCGGCTCGACGAGCACACGTTCGACCACGGCACTGCCCGGTGCCCGGATCTCGTGCTGCATCTTCATCGCATCGAGCACGGCGAGCGGCGCACCGGCCGGAACGGTGTCGCCCGCGCGAGCGATCTCCACGACCGTGCCGACCATCTCGGCGTGCACCGCCTGTTCGTCGGCGCGCAGATCCGTGTACTCCACCGGTGCGGTCGGGGCGGTGTCGACGAAATCCACGAGCCGCTCCCCCAGCCACGTGGTGCGGACATTGCCGGACCGGAACTCCTTGTCGTCCAGTATCTTCTGCAGGAGGTCGCGGTTGGTGCCGACACCGTCGACGATGAACTCGCCGAGTGCCGTCGACGCCTTGCGCAGCACGGCCGCGCGATCGCCGGAACGCACGTACGCGACGACCTTGGCGAGCAGCGAGTCGTAACGTCCGGTCACCTCGAGGCCGGGCCGGCCGTGGGTGTCGACGCGGATGCCCGGTCCGGTGGGTGGCGTGAACGCGGTGAGCGTCCCGGCTGTGGGCAGGGCGATCCCGTCGGGGCGCGGCGTCTCGGCGTTGACGCGCACCTGCACCGCGATGCCCTGCGCCGCCGCAGGACGTCCGCTGATCTTCTTGCCGTCGAAAGTGATTCCTTTCGGGAGACCGAGTTCGTCGAATCCCGTCCCGCGAGCGATCGCGAGCTGGGTCGCCACGAGGTCGACGCCGGTCACCTCCTCGGTGACGGTGTGCTCCACCTGGATCCGGGGGTTGACCTCGAGGAACACGAAACCGTCGTCGTGGACGAGGAATTCGACGGTGGACAGCCCGTGGCACCCGACCTGCCCGATCAGCCGGACCGCCGCGCCGTGCAGCGCCTCCCGCAGGGCGTCGGGCAGGTCGGGCGCGGGTGCGATCTCCACGAGCTTCTGGTGCCGGCGCTGCACGCTGCAGTCGCGATCGCCCAACGCCACCGCGCGGGTACCCGACCCCGACTCGGCGGCCACGACCTGCACCTCGACGTGGCGGGCACGCTCGACGAGCGCCTCGGCGTACAGCCGGTCGTCGTCGAAGGCGGCGTGTGCTTCGGCGGCGGCGAGCCGGAGCGCCTCGTCGAGATCGGCAGCATCGCGGACCACGCGCATGCCGCGACCGCCACCACCCGACAGTGCCTTGACGACGATCCCGCCCGGACGGTCGCGCAGGAAGGCCCGCACGGACTCCGGATCCGTCGTCTCGACGGCAGCGGTCACCGGGATGCCGAGTTCCTCCGCCACCGAGCGGGCGGCCCGCTTGTCGCCGAGGACGCGCAGTGCTTCCGGGGACGGCCCGACGAAGGTGAGTCCGGCGTCCGCACAGGCCTGCGCGAAGGCGGCGTTCTCGCTGAGGAATCCGTAACCGGGATGCACGAGCGTGCATCCGGTCGCTCGGGCGACCCCGATGATCGCCCCGGGGTCGAGATAGGCCGAGGGACCGGACTCCGGTAGGGCCTCGGCTCGCGTGGCGGCGCGGACGTGCGGAGCGTCGGCGTCGTCCGCGGCGTGGACGGCGACGGTGTCGAGTCCGAGGTCCCCGGCCGTGCGGACGACACGCAACGCGATCTCACCCCGGTTGGCTACGAGCAACATCGACGATCCTTCCCTCGGCAGCGGTTGTATCAACTCCTACTCCGGTCGGCACCCGCACCGCAGACCGCCGTCTCACGCAACGACCACGGGACGGTAGCGCAGGGCGCGACCGAGACCGAGCGCCATCAGCACGGACGTGATCGACGCCGTCGCCATGATCGCGGCGAGCACGACCACCTGGAACCGTCCGGCCTCCACCGGCGACAACCCGCCGAAGATCGCGCCGACGAACGCCCCGGGCAGCGTCACCAGACCGGTCGTCTTCGTCTGGTCGGTCGACGGGATCATCGCCGCGTGCACGGCGAAGCGTGCGGGTGAGAGTGTCGCCTGCCGCATCGTCGCGCCGAGTGCGAGCCAGCCCTCCACCTCGGGCCAATGGTCGTCGACGGTTTCGTGGAAGCGGCGACCGGCGAGGGCCGCGACCGTCATGGTGTTGCCGATGATGATGCCGCCGAGCGCGAGCGCGTAGCGCGGGGTGGCCTCCACCGCGCCGGTCGCGAAGACGATGCCCGCCGAGACGAGCACGCCGGTCAGCATCGCGGCGGCCGTCACCCCGCGCACGACGGCCTCGCTCCCGATGCGTCGGCAGGCCGTCCACCACGCGACGGTGAACATCACGACGAGCACCACCGCGACCCACCGGGCGTCGGTGATGACGCCGGAGAGCACGACGCTGATGAGCGCGAGTTGCACCGCGCCGCGGGCGATGGCACCGACGGGCGCGAATCGGTGCGGGACCCGGAACGCCCACAGCACCGCCGACGAGATCACGGCGAGGGCGAGGATGCCGATGATCGTGGGGATCAGGACGGTCGGGTCGATCACAGGGTCGACGTTAACGTCCCGGTCGCCGGGTGAGGCCCTATCGTCGCTCGGGCGCGGCGCGTCCCCAAAGGCGCTCGGGCGCGGCGTGCGGCAGATCCGCGGTGGACGCCACGGGCCAGTGCAGCGGATCGGGGCCGAGCGTGCGGAGCTGCTCCACCTGCTCGCGGCACCACACCGACACCTCACGGCGTCCCTCGACGACGTCCTCGGAGAACTCCGTCCAGTCGGCCCATTCGGTGTCGTGCACCTCCGACGGTTCGGGGGTGGGCGCCGGCCCGTCGTAGAGCACGCGGAAGACCGGGCAGATCTCGTTCTCGACGATGCCGTTGTCCATCACCGCCCGGTAGCGGAAGGACGGCAGGACGACCTCGATGTCGTGCGCGTCGAGCCCGAGTTCCTGACGCAGCCGGCGGCGCACGGCCTCGATGAGCGGCTCGTCGGGCGCCGGATGACCGCAGCAGCTGTTCGTCAGGACACCGGGGAAGGTCGACTTGTCCAGGGCGCGCCGGGTGAGCAGAACGTTGCCGTGGTGGTCGAAGACGTACGACGAGAAGGCGAGGTGCAGCGGGGTGTCGGTGGTGTGCACCGTGGCCTTCGGCTCGATCCCGACCGCGCGGCCTGCGTCGTCGAGCAGCACGACCTGTTCCATGTGATGTCCTGTTCTGTATTCGTGTCCGAATGCCGGCTCGGCCGGTCGGGCCTCACCGGCCGAGCGGCGCGGTGGGCATCCCCAGTCTCGACCGTGAACGCAGCGTGGTCCAACCGGCCGAGGCCAGCCGCGGTGCCGCCACCGACAACCGCCGGCGCCGCGACACGCGTGCGCGCTGGTGGAGTACCCGGTATCCGCTCTCCTCCACCGCCCGCAGGATGTCGCCGTAGAGGACGAAGGCGGTCCGCATCGCGGGACGCACCTTCGGGTCGAGCAGGTCGATGCCCGGTTCGGCCACACGGTAGATCGAGCGGGTGTGCGCGATCAGGTGCGCGAGGGCGCGTTCGAACCGCACGTCGCGCTGTCCGGTCCGGCGGCAGTGCCACAGCAGGTCCTCGTCCACGTCGAAGGCGGCGAGGATGTCGGCGGGCAGGTAGATGCGGTCGCGGTCGAGGTCCTCACCCATGTCGCGGATGAAGTTGGTGAGCTGGAAGGCCTCACCGAGTGCGGCGGCGGGAGCCTCGGCCTGTTCGCGTTCGCCCTCGATCCCGAGGATGGGCAGCATCTGCAGCCCGATGACGGCGGCCGAGCCGTACATGTACTCCGACAGTTCGTCCATCGTGCGGTACCGCGACCGGAACAGTTCGGTGCCGGGGATGTCCATCCGCATCGACCGCAGGAAGGCGTAGTAGTACTCGTGCGGGATGTCGTACCGCTGCGTGGTGTCGACGAGGGCCCGCAGCACGAGACCGAATTCGTCGTAGGTCGGCGGCCTGCCCCCGAGCGCGTCGGACAGACGGCGTTCGAGCGCGTCGAGAACCGGTGCCGCGTCGACCGGTTTCACGTCGACGATGTCGTCGACCATCCGCGCGAAACCGTAGAGGGCGTGCACCCCGGCCCGTTTGGACGCCGGGAAGATGCGGGTCGCGAGGAAGTAGGTCTTGCCATGGCGCCGGTTGAGCTCACGGCACAGTTGATACGCCTCGTGCAGATCGGGATCGATCCCGTCGAGTTCACCCATGGGCAACCGCACCTGCTTCCATCGGAATCGACATCGTCGTGAGCCCGGCAGTCGCGCCACCGGAGATACGTTCTGCGGCAAGACGTCCGGAGATGATCACGGTCGGGACGCCGACACCCGGCGTGGTACCCGACCCGGCGAGGACGACATTGTCGACGCCGTGCACGAGGTTCGGGCGGCGGAAGGGCCCTGTCTGCCGGAACAGGTGCGCCGCCGAGAAGGGGCTGCCGTCGAGCATGCCCTTGTCGGCCCAGGTCCGCGGGGTGTCGATGTGGTCGACTCGCATCGAACTCGCGAGTCCCCGATAGCCGCGCTGCTCGAGGACCTGCTGGATCTCCCGCATGTACGGCCTGCCGAGTCGGCCCCAATCGAGGGGTGCGGCAGCGAGATTCGGGCACGGCGCCAGCACCGAGACCGGTTCGCACTCGACACCGCCGCGCACGACCCGCAGGGACGGATCGGTCACGGCAGGTCGCGTGATGAGCAGGGACGGATCGGCCATCAACCGGCCGCGGCCGCACGGGGCGGTGATCCGCGCGAAGGTCTCCGCCCACTCCTCACCGAAATCGATGGTGTGGTGGGACTCCGGCCAGGCCTGTGTCACCTCGGTGGGTACCGTGCCGTGGAAGACGACGGCCGAGGGCGACGCGACGGTGGCGCTGCGGGCGCGGCGGCGCGGCGGGACCCCGGCGCGCAGCAGCAGGTCGTCGACCACGGGCAGGTCCACGGTGAGGACGACGGCGTCGGCGGCGAACTCTCGGCCGTCCGCGGAACGCACGCTCTTCGCGCGGCCGCCGTCGACGCGGAGTTCCGACACCTCGACCCCGGTGTGCACGGTGCCGCCGTTGCGGACGAGCGCATCGACCATCGCGGCGGCGATGGTGGACATGCCGCCCTTCGGAAAGTAGACGCCGAGCGAGGTGTCCATGTGGGCGATGGCGCCGTAGACCGCCAGGGCCGTCGACGGTGCGGTGCCCGCGTACAGGGCCTGGAAGGTGAAGATTCGCCGGAGCCGGTCGTCCCGGATGAACGACCCGACGCGCGATCCGAGCCGGCCGAAGCCGCCGAGCCGGACGAGGTTGGCGGTGTCGCGCAGCGCCGCGGGTGTCGACACGAGGTCGAGCGGCGAATCGAAGTTGGAGTCGATGTAGCGGTCGAACTCGGCGTCGAAGATCGACGCGAGCCAGCGGCGCAGCCGCCGATATCCGCCGGCCTCCTCGGAACCGCACACGCGCGCGATCTCGGCGGTCATCTCGTCCGGATCGGAGTACACGTTCAGGGCGGTGCCGTCGGCGAAGCGCGCGTGGTAGCCGGGTGCGAGCGGGGTGAGGTCGAGCGCCGGGATGGTCGAGTCGAAGGATTCTCCGACGGCCGCGAGCGCGTCGGCGATGAGGTTCGGCATCGTCAGCACACTGGCGCCGTTGTCGATGTCGTAGAGATGCCGCCCGTCCTCGAACACCGGGTACGTTCCCACGCGACCACCGACCGTGTTCTCGCGTTCGAGGACGGTGACGCGCTTGCCGGCACCGGTGAGGTGGAGCGCCGCGGACAGTCCCGCGAGGCCCGCACCCACCACGACGACGGACTCGACGGAGCCGCCGACCGACCTCACGCCTTGCCTACCTGCGCGCGCGGGGTCGTCTGCTCGGTGCGCGTGCGCGCTTCCATGAACAGCTGGAGGAAACCCACGGACGGGTACGGGTGCCGATTCTCGTTCTGCCGGGCTTCGTAGTTGGGCATGATCGGTGTTCCTCTGGTCGTCGCCTGAGCGGCGTGGGCGTGCGTAGTGGTTCGTGTCGGTCGGTTCGGGTGACGGCCCTCACGCCGTCTCTCCCCGTATTCGGAGCCCGTCGTCGAGCGGATGGGTCGGGTCTGCGGATTCGTCCCGGCCCTGGACGGGCGCGATACGGTCGAGGTATGGCTGCCCGCAAGACCGCTGTACTCCGACGGCCGTCGGAGACCGACGACTACCTCTACGAACCCGTCGATCGCAGGATCAGAGGTGAGTGGTTCGGCCGGACGGTGGTCGACAGCACCCGGGCCGTGCTGGTGTGGGCACCCGGCAAGCCCGTTCCGTTCTATGCCTTCCCCCGCGAGGACGTCCGGCTCGACCTGATCGCGGCCTCCCTGTCACCGAGCCGCTCCCGGCAGGACGTCTGGCAGTGGTACGACATCGTCGTCCGCGACCATCGGGCCTATTCACCGGTCTGCCAGCTCGACGTCGACGGTCTCGACGACCGTCTCGTCTTCCAGTGGTTCCGGTGGGGCGAGACCGGGCCGGGCGACGACGTCGACGAGGGCGAACGGTGGTTCGAGGAGGAGACCGAAGTGTTCACCCATCCACGCGATCCCTATCACCGCGTCGACGCCCTGCGCAGCTCCCGGCACGTGCGGGTGACCATCGGCGACGTCGTGGTCGCCGAGACCCGCAACCCCGTACTCGTGTTCGAGACCGGCCTCCCGACCCGCTACTACCTCCCTCCCGAGGACGTCGACTTCTCGGTGCTCGAGGAATCCGAGTGGCGGACGAGCTGCCCCTACAAGGGCGCCGCTCGATACTGGTCGTTCTCCGGCACACCGCCTGCCGAGAACGTCGCATGGTCGTATCCCGAGCCGTTCCCCGGCATGGAGCCCATCGAGGGATACGTGTGCTTCTACGACGACGCCGTGGAGATCACGGTCGAGGAGTGAGTGCGTCGGCTGCTGGACGCAGCGCTGCCCCGATCCCCGAGCCGCGGGCCTGGCGCGCACTGGCGGCCCTGTGCGTGGGTCTGTTCATCACCCTGCTCGACCAATCGCTCGTCGCGGTGTCGCTGCCGCGTATCCGCGAGGATCTGGACGCGAGCATCAACCAGGTGGTGTGGGTGTCGGCGGCCTATCTGCTGACCTTCGCGGTGCCGCTGCTGGTCACCGGTCGTCTCGGCGACCGTTTCGGTCAGCGCAACGTCTACCTGGTGGGCATGGCGATCTTCACGGCCGCGGCCTTCGCGTGCTCGATGGCTCCGACGATCGAGTGGCTGATCGCGCTGCGTGCGGTGCAGGGGCTCGGCGGGTCGCTGATCAACCCGCAACCGCTGAGCATCATCCACCGGATCTTCGCGCACGACCGGCGCGGTGCGGCCACCGGTGTGTGGAGCGCGGTGGCCAGCTCGGCGGGTCTGTTCGGGCCCGTCCTCGGTGGGGTGCTCGTCGGTACCGGTGGGTGGCGGTGGGTCTTCTTCGTCTACATCCCGCTGGGCCTGATCTCTCTGGTGATGGTCGCGCGGTACGTGCCGAAACTGCCGACCGGGGCGCGTCGCATCGACGTGCTGAGCGCCGTCGTCTCGCTGGTCGCGGTCACCGGCGTGATCTTCTCCCTGCAGCAGGGTCCCGATGCCGGCTGGACCGTGTGGGTGTGGGTCGTCCTCGGTATCGGGATCGTGGCGTTCGGGGTGTTCGTGCGTCTGCAGCGGACCGCGGTGGCCCGCGGCACCGAGGCGCTGGCCCCGCTCGGGTTGTTCACCCGCCGCAACTTCACCCTCGGGGTGACCGCCGTGGCGACGCTGGGTTTCACGGTCTACGCCGTGAACCTGCCGATCATGCTCTACCTGCAGGTGGGTCAGGGACTGTCCGCGCAGGTCGCAGGTCTGATGCTGGTACCGATGGGCGTGATCTCGGTGATCATGGCGCCCTTGATCGGGCGGGTCACCGATCGGGTCGCGCCGGGCCGGATCTCCCGGATCGGTTTCTCCGCGATGATCGCGGCGATGCTGTCGTTCGGTGTGGCGATGCATCTCGAGGCCACCGTCGGCTGGCTCCTGATCCCGATCGTGCTGCTCGGTTTCGCGAACTCGTTGTGCTGGGCCCCGAACTCGACGATCGCGTTGCGCGACCTGCCCGGTGACCTCGTAGGCGCCGGATCGGGTGTGTACAACACCGCCCGGCAGGTCGGTGCGGTACTCGGTGCGGCCGCCCTCGGTGCGGTGATGCAGATGGGTGAGGGGACGCTCGGGTTCGGTGCCGCGATGGGCAATGCGGTGTTGCTCCCGGTGGTCTTACTCTTGGTGGGACTGGTGGCGGTCTCCCGTTTCCGAGAGAGTTCCACCGTCACCAGCGCAACGGGTGCGTGAGCAACCGTCATCGGCGCAACGGGTGCGTGAGCGACCGTCATCGGCGCAGCAGGTGCGTGACCAGGCGTCCGCCTTCCTCCAGGGACATGTGGGGAAGATAGGCACGACCGACCGCGATCCCGATGGTCGGCAGCGCCGCCGGGTCCGGGAACACCATGTACAGCGGGCGGTAACGGGGCTGGAACTTCGCCTTGAACGCCAGCAGCGAGCGGAATCCGTATACCGGTTCGAGCGTGCGGCCGAGCAGATCGAGCAGGGCGTCGAGGGCTCCTCGGTCGAGTCCGGACCCACCGTCCATACTCGCGAGGGGCGCCCCCGACAAGCTCAGGAATTCGAGGCCCTCGTCGGCGTCGGACCGTGCCGCGGACGCGATGAGGAATTCCATGGCCGGCCGGAAGCCGTCCGAACGTCGCCGCATGAAGTCCAGCGTCAGCCCGACCACCTTCCCGTCCCGGTGGACCGGCATCCACGACGTGATCGCATGGACGTGGTCGTTCGCGTCGACCGCGAGCAGCAACCGGACTTCGGGATCGCGCAGTTCGGCGACTCCTCCGAGCGTGAACCCCATCTCGGGCAGTCCCTTGTCGGCCACCCATTCCTCGGAGATGTCGACGATCTGCTCGGTCACCGACAGCGGCGCGGCGGCGAAGGTCGTCCATCGCGCTTCGATCCCGTCCTTGGCAGCACGGTTGAGGGCGGTGCGGACGTCCTGGAACTTCTTGCCCTTGAAGGCGAGGTCCGCGAGATCGACGACGGTCTCCTCACCCACCTGCAAACAGGTCCAACCGTGGTCCCGGGCGATCGTCGCCGTCTCCTCGCCCACCGAGTACAGGCACGGTGTCCATCCGTTGCCGAGGCAGTACGCCGCGAACTCGTCGATCGTCTCGGTCATCGAGGCGCGCTCACCGATCGGATCCGTCGCCGTCAGGGCGACACCCGAGTGGACCCGATACGCCACGGCGTGCCTGCCGTCGGTGCCGAACCAGTACCGATTCCCCGCCCAGGTGGTCATCCACGACATCGATCCGCCGCCCGGGTCGTGCAGGAGTTCTCGCACCCGCTGCTCGTCGCCGAGGTCGACCCGGCAGGGGGCACGAGGAAGCTGCGCCACAGGAGCACGCAGAAGGCGACCCAGACGATCACGCCGATCCACTCGAACAACAGGGTGGCGGCGGTGTCGAGGGGCATCACGGGAGGCTCGAAGAGCTGGAGGTAGACCGGTGGAAGGAGCCGGCGCGGCGCGTCGCGGAGCAAGGTGCCGATGCCGGGATCACGATCGAACCCGTCCGCCACCAGCGTGCCCACCACCACGTACGTCACGAGCGCGATGCCTGCGGCGGCTGCGGTTCCGGCCCATACCCGGCGATAGGTTCCCTACGGTGCACGGACATCGAACAGGGTGCGGGTCAGCAGTAACAGGGCGAGCACGGAGACCAGCGCGAGGAGTGGCGCGAGTTCCATGGATACGGAGCTGTGCCGGTGGATTCCGTACAACAGGGAGCGGGTCTCGTCCTGTTCGGTCACGCGGACGATCGTGCTCGCGGCGGCCACGACGATCAGCACGATGTGTCCTCCGACCGAGAGGAACCATGCTGCCCGCCGCCCTCGACGCAGCCCTTCGGCACCGGTCGCAGGCAGATCGTCCGACGCCGACCAGTCCTCCACCGGCACGGTCTGCGATGCCCGGAGGGAGGGGTCGTCGAAGGGGACGGTCCGGTAGTCGCTGATTCCGAGAACAGTCCGAACGGTGGGATAGGCGTCGTAGACCGCGTCGATCCGGCCCGCGGCGGAGATCACGACGAGTACCGCAGACACCACGAGTGCCGTCGCGACGAGTGGTCGGGCCCGGTCGCGACGTCGCACGAACCATCGTCCGATCAGTAGGGAGACGGCGAGCAGTGCCGTTGCCGCCCACCCGTACACCGCCCACGGCAGACGATCCGGGAACGGTTTCCACACCTTCTCGATCAGGAGCGCGGCTACCACCGTCGAGCCGAGGGCGGCGGTTACTGCGAGGGGTACTCCGTGTGCGAACCACACCCGGTAGCGGCGGAGGAGCAACACGATCAGACCGATGACCGTGAGGATCGCGAACACCGCGGTCGCCGTGGGGGTGGTGAGCGGTATTCCCAGCACTCCGTTCACCATCCTGGTCGAGGACATGGCGATCAGTATGCGCGGCCTTACACCCACCTGTCCGACATCACCGTCGAGACCATCGCAGAACAAGCGGAGGTTTCTACACGCACGCGCTGATCGCCGCTACGGCGGCCGGTGCGGTGCTGTTCGTCGCGGTGGAACGACGCGTCGCCGAACCCGCGATCGGCTGGTGCTCCTGTCGACCCTCGGCGCGGACACCCCGATCTGGGTGCTGGGCTGCTGGTTCGCCGTGCTCGGCATCGGATTCGGCACGTCCATGCAGCTTCTCGTGCTGATCGTGCAGAATTCCGGTTCTCGAGGCGTACAACGACGCGCTCGTGCCGATCTACCTGTACATTGCGCCGCTCGTGGTGGTCGCCGGGGTCCTGCTGTGCCTCGTCGTCGAGAAACCCCTCGCGACCACCATCGCGTGGAAGAGCGATCCGGCTCCTAGCGACCCGGCAGCCACTGCATCGACTTGACGAAGGGGGCGAGCACCTTCGCCCACACCCGCCGCGGAAGTCCGCGCGGGCCGTCGAGATTGAGCAGGCGCGTCGTCGCGATCGTCTGCGCTTCGGTGTACTTGTACAGGCCCTCCGCGCCGTGGCGGCGTCCCATGCCGGAGATGCCCATACCGCCCATCGGTGCGTCGGTGCTGCCCCATGCCGGGGCGTATCCCTCGTCGACGTTCACCGTGCCGGCACGCACCCGCGCGGCGATGGCCTCGCCCTGCGCCTTCGTCGCGCCCCACACCGATGCGTTGAGCCCGTACTCGGTGTCGTTGGCCTCGCGGATCGCTTCTTCGACATTCTCCACCGGATAGATCGACACCACCGGGCCGAACGTCTCGTTCCGGTAGCACTCGGCGTCCTCGGGCACGTCGGTGAGCACGGTGGGTTCGAAGAACAGCGGTCCGAGGTCGGGCCGCGTCTTCCCGCCGGCGACGACGGTCGCGCCCTTGGCGACGGCGTCCTCGATGTGCCGGGTCACCGTCTTGACCTGGCTCTCGCTGATGAGGCAGCCCATCTCGGTACCGAAGTCGTAGTCGGGACCGAGCGACATCTCGCGCACCCGTGCCCCGAACATCCGGATGAACTCGGGGGCGATCGACTTCTCGACGTAGATCCGCTCGATCGAGATGCACAGCTGCCCGGAGTTCGAGAAGCATGCCCGCACGGCGGCGTCGGTGACCTCGCGCAGGTTCACCCCGGAGGTGACGATCATGGGGTTCTTGCCACCGAGTTCGGCGGAGAACCCGATCAGGCGCCGGCCGGCCTGCTCGGCGAGCAGACGTCCCGTCTCCGACGAACCCGTGAACATCAGGTAGTCGGTGCTTTCGACGATGGCGGTGCCCACCACGGTGCCGGGACCGGTGACCACGGCGAAGACGTCGCGGGGGACCCCGGCCTCGTAGAGGAGTTCGACGACGGCGAGCGCGCAGTAGGGCGTCTGGCTGTCGGGCTTGAGCACCACGCTGTTGCCGGCGAGCAGGGCGGGGATCGCGTCGGAGACGGCCAGCGTCATCGGGTAGTTCCACGGCGCGATCACGCCGACGACGCCCTTGGGATGGTGCAGGACGGTGGTCTTCGTCAGGACCGGCAGCATGCCCGTGGCCTTGCGGGGGCGCAGGAGCTTCGGTGCGACGCGCGCGTAGAACCGCGCGGTCATCGAGATGTCGAGCACCTCTTCTTGCGCGGAGACACGGGACTTGCCGGTCTCGGCCTGCGCCATGTCCATGAGCTGCTCGCGTCGGGACAGCACGAGCTCGCGGTAGCGGTGCATGATCGCGGCGCGCTTCTCGACGGGCAGCTTCGCCCACGCGACCTGCGCGATGCGGGCCCGGTCGATCGCGGCCTTCGCGTCCTCGGCCGTGCCGACCGGCACGGTGGCCAGCTCCCGGCCGGTGAACGCCTCGACGACGGGGCGGGTGGTCCGCTCGGCGGCGTCGGGGATCGCGATGAGGTCGGCAAGACGCTGGAAGGTCGCAGCGCTCGGAGCTGGCATGTTGCACCCCTACCGGTGAGTAGTACTTGCAGTTTCACTAAACTTACCCGGGTGCGTGTGTGCTGTCACACAGGCGTGGCGTCGAGGCCCGTCTCCCGATCGTCGCGTCGCTCGGGACCTGCTTCGACGATCCCCTGAGCGACCTCCGCGAGGGGGACGTTGCTGTCCTGCGAGAGCCGGCGCAACAGTTCGAAGGCCGCAACGGCATCGATACCGAAACGCTCCATGATCATGCCCTTGGCCTGCCCGATGATGTCGCGGGTCGCCAGGGCGGACGCGAACTGTCCCCGACTGCGGGCCGCGCTCATCGCCATCGCGGCATGAGCGGCCAGGACCTCGGCGGTCGCCTCCGCCGGAGGACCGAACGCCTCGGCTTTCGCAGAGAACATGTTCAGCGCTCCCATGCTCTCCTGATCGAGATACAGCTGGAACGACAAGGCACTGAGTACACCCGCGTCCACCGCGGCCTTCGCGAAACGCGGCCAGCGGGTCTCCGTCCGCAGGTCTTCGGAGCGCACCACGAGATATTTGAAGCTCGCATCGAGGCACGGACCTTCCCCGAACTGTTCCTGGACGTCGTCGAGATGCTCGGCGAGTTCCGACGTCGCGGCGAGAGAGCGGAAATGCTTCCTTCCGGTCACGATGAGGACGTCGGCGCAGTCGGCCCCCTCCACCAGTTCGACCGCGGCCGCGGTCACGCCGCGCAGGGTCTCGTCGAGATCGGCCGGATGGTAGAAGCCGCGAGCGAGCTGGGCCATACGCCGCCCGAGATCGCCCGCTTCCGACGCACGTGTCATGGGTTCATCCCTTCTCCATCGAGTTCGTAACCCCGCGGATCCGCCGACCGTATTGCCCGACTCAGCGAGCTCTACACCGCCGTCCTCCTCATCAGAACACGACCTCTTCCATTTCTACCCCGATAGTCCGGACTGATGGATCCGCCCGTGACCCGGTATCTACCCCGCGATGGTCACAATCCGGCCTACGGGGTGGCCGGAACCGGCCCCACCGACGTCGTGTGGTTCTTCGAGGTCCAGATGCGTCTGGACCTGTTGTAAACCGATCCGTACATGCACTCGCTCTTCGAACGCCTCGCCACCTGTTCGCGCGCCGTCTTCTTCCAGCGCCGCGGTTTCGGGCTCTCCGATCCCGTCGACCACGTGCCCACGATCGAACAGCAGGCCGAGGACGTCCCCGCCGTCATGGGCGCCGAGCAGATCCGGCACGCCACCCTCATCGAGGATCGGCCCGATCGCCCAGGAAGCCGGCGTGGGAACCCCGGTGCTCCCGCACATGGTCCCGGGCAATCGGCCCGATTCCACCTGGGAAGGATGTGGCGCCGGATTCGACGGGCGCCTCGTCATCGGCAACGACCTCGACGTGATCGGCGTCGGAGTCCCGGCCTGACCCCGTGCGTCGGAGACGCAGCGTGAGCCCGTTCTATTCGCCCGTGTAGAACGCACTCGTCCGCTCGGCGGCTGCGCGTGCCTGTTCGGGGTCCTCGCCCGCGGCGATCTCGGCCTCGCACCAGCCTTCGCTGCTGTCGCGGACGAACTGCAGACCTTTCTCGGACATCGACCAGGTCTCGAATTCCTTCGGATCCACCGTTTCTCCCGATTCGATGTGCAGTCCGAGTCCGAGAAGCGCCTGGTCCCAGCCGATACCGACTGCGCCCGGACCGTACTGCTCCCAGTGCTCGTCGGGGTGGGCGATGTGCGTCAGTTCCAGGCGCGCCCGGTCTCCCGGTTCGGGCAGGACCGACACCTCGATCCAGCTCACGCGACCAGCGAATTCCCAGGTGGCCCTGAACGTCCGGGGCGGTTCGCAGGTGAGGACCTCACCGCCGGCGTTGCCCTGGAGCTGGTACCGGCCACCGACCTCGAGGTCGCCCTCGACGGGCAGGAACCAGCGGGGGATGCGCTGCGGGTCGGTGCACGCCTCCCACAGGTCCTCGGCGCTCGTGCGGTAGCTGCGCGAGATCGTGACAACCTTGGCCTCGTGGCCCTCGACGGTGCGACGACCGACCGTGCGGCGACTCGTCTCGTTGCTCGTGATCACGTTCTTCATGAGGATTTCCTTCTCTCGTCGGAAGCACGGAGCGCGGGCGGGGCGGCGTCGCGGCTCCGCCGCTCACGCTTGCCGCGCGCGATCTCGGTCTCCAGGGCGTCCAGCGCCGCGAATACCTGCGTATGCAGACCCGCGAGCCAGTCCTCGAGTTCGACGAGGACCTCGGGATCGAGTTCGTAGTAGCGGCGGGTGCCGTCCTTGTGGACGGCGGCGAACCGCTGGTCGCGCAGGATCTTGAGATGTTGCGAGACCGCCGGCTGGGAGATCGAGAACTCCCGGCCGATCGCCGCGACGATTTCACCGGCCACCTGCGGACCGCCCGCGAGCAGTTCGAGAATGCGGCGGCGAACCGGATCTGCGAGGACCTCGAACCCGTGCATGAACCAACTATATAAGTTCCTACTTATATTCACCAGAAGGACGGTTCCGCTACCTAGACTTCGACATATGACGACAACGACGCGCGTCTCCGAGGAAAAGGTCGACCGAGCGGTCATCGACGAACGGGCCCCCTCGGTCGCCCGCCTGTTGCTCGATCGAGTGGCCGCCACACCCGACGCCGAGGCCTTCCGCTACCCCGACGGGAAGGACGGCTGGACGTCGGTCACCTGGGAACAGACCGGGGATCGGGTACGACTGCTCGCGGCCGGCTTGATCTCCCTGGGTATCGAGGCCGAGGACCGCGTGGCCCTCGCGTCGTCCACCCGCTACGAATGGGTGCTCGGCGACCTCGCCGTCATGTGCGCGGGCGCCGCGACCACCACCGTCTACCCCACCACCCACGCCGACGACGTCGCGTTCATCGTCGCCGACTCCGGCAGCCGGATCGTCATCGCCGAGGACGCCGGGCAGGTCGAGAAGCTCGTGAGCCACCGCAGCGATCTGCCCGAGGTGGCGAAGGTCGTGGTCGTCGAGGGCACCGGCGACGGTGATTGGGTCATCAATTTCGACGAGCTCGCCGACCTGGGCCGTGGCCTGCTCGCCGAGGACTCCGGAGCGGTGCTCAACCGCATCCACAGCATCAGGGCCGAGCACCTGGCCACCCTCATCTACACCTCGGGTACCACCGGCAAGCCGAAGGGCGTGCGCCTGCCGCACTCGGCGTGGACCTACGAGGCCGCCGCCATCGACGCGCTGCACATGCTCAGCTCCGACGACCTGCAGTATCTGTGGCTGCCGCTGTCGCACGTCTTCGGCAAGGTGCTGCTCACCCTCCCTCTGCAGATCGGCTTCCCCACCGCGGTGGACGGACGTGTCGACAAGATCGTCGAGAACCTCGCGGTGGTCCGCCCGACCTTCATGGGTGCGGCCCCGCGCATCTTCGAGAAGGCCCACGCGCGCGTCGAGGGAATGATGGAGGAGGAAGGCGGCGCCAAGAAGAAGATCTTCGACTGGGCCGTAGGCGTGGGCCGGAAGGTGTCGAAGGCGAAGCAGGCCGGCAGGTCGCCCGGACTGCTGGACAAACTGCAGCACGGCCTCGCCGACAAGCTGGTCTTCTCCACCATCCGCGAACGCTTCGGCGGTCACCTGCGGTTCTTCATCTCCGGTTCGGCGGCGCTCAACCCCGAGGTCGGCGAATGGTTCGACGCCGTCGGCATCCCCGTCCTCGAGGGTTACGGACTCACCGAGACCTCTGCGGCGACGTTCGTCAACCGTCCCTACGCCAACCGCATCGGCACGGTCGGCTGGCCCGTCCCGGGCACGGAGGTCCGCATCGCGGAGGACGGCGAGGTGCTCGTCCGCGGCCCCGGTGTGATGACCGGCTACCACAACCGGCCCGACGCGACCGCCGAGTCGCTCTCCGACGACGGATGGTTCCACACCGGCGACATCGGCAGCCTCGACGACGAGGGCTACCTGCGCATCACCGACCGCAAGAAGGACATGTTCAAGACGTCGCAGGGCAAGTACGTCGCCCCGTCGTCGCTGGCAGCGACCTTCAAAGGCATGTGCCCGTACGCGTCGGAGATCGTCGTCTACGGCGAGGGCAAGCCCTACTGCGTGGCGCTGGTGGCGCTCGATCCGGAATCCGTCGGCGAGTGGGCGAACAAGAACGGTGTGAGCGGATCGTTCGAGGACATCGCACGGCACGACAAGACCCACGATCTGATCTCCGGATACATCGACGAGCTGAACCTGCAGCTCAACCGGTGGGAGCAGATCAAGAAGTTCACGATCATCGAGCGTGAACTGTCGGTCGAATCGGGTGATCTGACGCCGAGCATGAAGCTGCGCAGGAAGGTCGTCGTCGACAACTTCGCCGACAGGCTGGCAGGCCTCTACGAAAGGTGACGGCCTATCCTGGGTCTCATGATGAGTAGTGCACGACCGAATTTCCTGCAGCGGATCGGCTACATGTTCGGTCGCGCGCTACCGCCCGAGATGCGGGAGTGGGTACGCGACGACGTCCTGGGCCCCGGCGGAACACGCCGCTACCTGCTGCGATGGAACCTGCCGATCATCCCGCTGCTCCTGCTGTTCCTGCTGATCCCGGGGCCGGTGTGGATCCCGATCGCGATGATGCTGTTGCTGCTGCTGCCATGGGTCTACTTCTCGGTGGCGTTGATGCCCATCTGGCAGCGGCACCGTCTCCAGCAGCACGGTCTCGATCCGGAACTGCTCAGCGCGAAGGCACGCGCCCGCGCCGCCCGCGAACGAGAGGACTACGAACGCCGTTTCGGTCGCGCGTCCTGACCGGACCTCCCACGGTGCGGGGCAGCGTGTCCGCTTATCCTCGCACCATGAGTGACACCCCTGCCTTCACAGCCACAGCAGACCTCGCCGACGAGATCGGCCCGGACATCCGCAGCTGCGACACGCAGTTCATCCAGTTCGGCGGCCGCACCGAGTTCGTCGGCCCCATCACCACCATCCGCTGCTTCCAGGACAACCTGCTCGTCAAGCAGACCCTCTCCGAGCCGGGCAACGGCGGCGTGCTCGTCGTCGACGGCGGTGGCAGCATCCACACCGCGCTCGTCGGTGACATCATCGCCGGTCGCGGTGTCGACAACGGCTGGGCCGGGGTCATCGTCAACGGCGCGGTCCGCGACTCCGCCATCCTGCGCACACTCGACATCGGCATCAAGGCCCTCGGCACCAACCCGCGCAAGAGCACCCAGACCGGCTCCGGCGAGAAGAACGTGCCCGTCGAGATCGGCGGCGTGACGTTCAACCCGGGCGAGATCGTCTACAGCGACTCCGACGGCGTCGTCGTCCGCGTCGAGAACTGATCAGCCGAGCGCGCGGGTCGACCCGCTATTCGTGCGCGACCCGCGCGCTCGCCCCGGCGATCTCCACCACGTCGCCCACCTTCAGCTGACGGCCGCGACGCACCTCCACCTCACCGTTGACCGACACCAGGCCGTCGGCGATCACTTCCTTGGCCTCCGCACCCGACTCGATGAGGCTTGCGAGCTTGAGGAACTGACCGAGCCGGATCGACTCGTCACGGATCGGTACATCGAATGCGTCGGACATGGCACCCATTGTCCCCGACACTGGATCCATGGCCCGCCCCAGCATCATCTGGTTCCGTCGTGATCTCCGACTGAACGATCTGCCCACCCTGCTCTCGGCCACCGAGGCCGCCGACGACGTCCTCGCCCTGTTCGTCCTCGACGACGCACTGCTCCGCCCGTCCGGTGCCCGCCGGCGCGACTTCCTCATGGGATGCCTGCAAGCCCTCGACCGGGATCTCGGCGGGCGCCTGCTCGTCGTCCAGGGAGACCCGATGGTGCTGGTGCCGCAAGTCGCCGCCGAGTTCGATGCGGCCGCGGTCCACATCAGTTCCGACCACGGTCCCTACGGCACGCGACGCGACCGAGCGGTCGCCGAAGCGCTCGGCGACGTCCCGCTGGTGGCCACCGGCTCGCCGTATGCCGTCACGCCGGGCCGCATAACGAAACCCGACGGCACTGCATACAAGGTGTTCTCGGCCTTCCGCCGCGCCTGGAACGACCACGGATGGCACACACCCGCGGCAACCGGACCGGACACCGCCGACTGGGTCGACCCGAGCGGCTGCTCCACACGCGTGCCGATTCCCGAAGCCGGCGACGAACCCACACCTCCCCCCGGAGAGGCGGCCGCACTGGAGCGATGGCGCGAATTCCTCGACGACGGTCTCGAGCGGTACGCCACCGACCGTGACCGGCCGGCCTACGACGGCACGAGCGGCCTGTCGCCCTATCTGAAGTTCGGCTGCATCCATCCGCGGACCCTGCTGCACGACATGAGGAACCGGTCGGACGAGGGGGCCGTCACCTTCCGCAGCGAACTGGCGTGGCGCGACTTCTACGCCGACGTCCTGTTCCAGCGGCCCGAGACCGCCCGGACCAACTACAACAGCGACTTCGACGCCATCACCTACGATTCCGGACCCGACGCCGACGCCCTGTTCGCCGCGTGGTGCGAGGGCCGCACGGGATTCCCGATCGTGGACGCCGGGATGCGGCAGCTCCTCGCAGAGGGCGTCATGCACAACCGGGTGCGGATGATCGTCGCGTCGTTCCTGACGAAGGACCTGCACCTGCCGTGGTGGCGTGGGGCGCGACATTTCATGAAGCATCTGGTGGACGGCGATCTGGCCTCCAACCAACACAATTGGCAGTGGACGGCGGGCAGCGGCACCGACGCCGCTCCCTACTTCCGGGTGTTCAATCCGACCCGGCAGGGCGAGAAGTTCGATCCGACGGGTGAATACGTACGCAGATGGGTACCCGAACTGCGGAGCATCGACGGCGCTCGTGTGCACAGCCTGCCCGACGGCCCTCCGGACGGATACCCGGAACCGGTCGTCGATCACGCACACGAACGCCGCGTCGCTCTGGACAGATACGAGCGGATTCGCTCACCCCGATGAAGAAGACGGCGAAACGACCCATCCGGTCGTGGCGGTGCTCCGAACAACTTCTGGACGGACAACCTGTTCGCCGTACACCCAACGAAAGGACATCGCAGTGCGCGCTCTCGTCGAGGCAGCTTTCATGGCCATCCACAACCCGCTCGTCGACGCATACACCTTTCTGATCAGCGTCCTTCCTGCTTGAGTGGATACGGTGCAGGAGTCCGCCCCGGCGCCGTCACCACCGGGCGCCCCGGCGCCGTCACCACCGGGTGAGCATCACTGCAAACAGGAGGCAGGGCATGGGCATCGAATTCTCGAGCGTCGTCGACGCACCGCGTGACGAGGTGTTCGACTGGCACTCCCGGCCCGGCGCCATCCTCCGCCTGATCCCGCCCTGGCAGCCGATGAACGTCGTCGCCGAGGCCGACTCCCTCGAATCCGGTACGGCCGTCCTCGGTCTCCCCGGCGGTCTGCGCTGGATCTCCCGGCACAGACCCGAGGATTACGACCCGCCAGCACGTTTCGTGGACGAACTCTCCCACGACGGCCTGTTGTCGCGCCCCGCCACCGTCATCGGCTCGTGGCGCCACGAACACCGCTTCGACGTCGTCGACGAATTCCGCACCCGCGTCACCGATCGCGTCGACACGCCGGTACCGGGCTGTTTCCTCACCCAGACCTTCCGTTACCGGCACCGCCAGCTCGCCGACGATCTCGCGAGCCACCGCTGGTCGCACGCGCAGGGCATCCGACCCGGGACGATCGCGGTGACCGGATCGAGCGGACTCGTGGGTACTGCCCTGACGGCCTTCCTGTCCACGGGTGGCTACCAGGTAGTCCGCCTGGTGCGCCGGAAACCGCAGCGCACCGACGAACGATGCTGGGACCCTCAGGATCCGGCGCCCGACCTACTCGAAGGCGTCGACGCCGTCGTCCACCTCGCGGGCGCGTCGATCGCGGGACGGTTCACCGACTCCCACAAGGCCGCGATCCGCGACAGCCGCATCGAACCGACACGCCGACTCGCCGAACTCGCCGCGACCACACCCAACGGTCCCGCGACCTTCGTCTCCGCGTCCGCGATCGGCCTCTACGGTTACGACCGAGGAGACACACCGCTCGACGAGAACGCATCACGTGGAACGGGTTTCCTCGCCGACGTCGTCTCCGATTGGGAGGCCGCGGCACATCCCGCGGAGAAGAAGGGCATGCGGGTCGTGCACGTGCGCACCGGCATCGTCCAGACACCCCGCGGCGGAACGCTCCAGTTGATGCGGCCGCTGTTCGCGAGCGGTCTCGGTGGCCGGATCGGCGACGGCCGGCAGTGGTTCTCCTGGATCGACATCGACGACCTCCTCGAGGTCTACCACCGTGCCCTCACCGACCCCGGCCTGACCGGACCGGTGAACGCCGTTGCACCGCAGCCGGTGCGCAACGAGGAGTACACCCGGGTACTGGCGTCGGTGCTGCACCGGCCCGCACTGCTGCCCGTCCCCGGTTTCGGCCCCCGGTTGCTGCTCGGCGACGAGGGTGCACGCGAGGTCGCCCAGGCCGATCAGTTCGTCGTCCCGAAGGCGCTGATCGACGCCGGGCACCGGTTCCGGCGTCCCGATCTCGAAGCGTCGCTGCGCCACCAACTCGGCCACATCCTGGAGGAACCGTGAGCGGAAAGCGTGTCCTGGTCACCGGAGCGACCGGCTACATCGGCGGCCGGCTCGCTCCGCGCCTGCTCGAGGCGGGTTACCGGGTACGGGTGCTCGCGCGCAGCCCCGACAAATTGCGCGACGTGCCGTGGGCCGACGACGTCGAGATCGTCCGTGGCGACCTCGACGACGCCGAATCGCTGCGCGCGGCATGCCGCGACATCGACGTCGTGTACTACCTGGTGCATTCGATGGGTGGTCGCGACGAGTTCGTCGACGCGGAGAAGCGAGCGGCGCAGAACGTCGCCGACGCGGCACGCGACCACGGCGTCTCCCGCATCGTGTACCTCGGTGGGCTGCACCCGGAGTCGGGTGATCTCTCACCGCACCTGTATTCACGGGCCCAGGTCGGACGTATCCTGACGGATTCCGGTGTTCCGACGCTCGTGCTGCAGGCCGGCGTCGTGATCGGTTCGGGTTCGGCGTCGTTCGAGATGATCCGCCATCTGAGCAACCGGCTCCCCGTCATGACGACCCCACGCTGGGTGAACAACCGGATCCAGCCCATCGCGGTGCGCGACGTCCTGCACTATCTGCTCGCTGCCGCAGATGCTCCCCTCCCCCGCAGTGGCACCTACGACATCGGTGGGCCCGACGTCCTGCGGTACGGCGAGATGATGCAGCAGTACTCGGAGGTCGCCGGTCTGACGAAACGCCGGATCCTCGTCCTGCCCGTCCTCACACCGAAGCTCGCCGGTTTGTGGATCGGTCTGGTCACGCCGATTCCTCCGCCTCTCGGTCGCGCGCTCCTCGAATCGCTGTCGACCGACGCGGTAATGCGCAACCATGACGTCGACTCGATCATCCCCCCACCGGAATCCGGCCTCACCGGCTACCGCGACGCGGTCCGGCTCGCCCTCGGCCGTATCGAACGGGGAGAGGTCGAGACGACGTGGACGAACGCATCACCGGTCGGCGCACCCGCCGATCCGCTTCCGTCCGACCCGGACTGGGCCGGCGAGGTGGTCTTCACCGACGAGCGGTCACTCGAGTCGGATTCGTCCCAGGAGAAGGTGTTCGCCGTCGTCGAGAGCATCGGCGGCGAGAACGGTTGGTATTCCTTCCCGTTGGCGTGGACCATCCGCGGCTGGCTCGACCGGTTCGTCGGCGGCGTCGGACTCCACCGCGGTCGCCGCGACCCGAAAACCCTGCATACCGGTGACGCCCTGGACTTCTGGCGCGTCGAACGGATCGAACGTCCGACGCTGCTGCGCCTGCGCGCGGAGATGCGGGCACCCGGCGGAGCGTGGCTCGAGTGGCGGGTCGATCCGCTGGAGTCGGGCCGGTCGCGCGTGCACCAGCGGGCGATCTTCTTCCCGCGCGGAGTCGCCGGTCGTCTCTACTGGTACGCGCTGGTTCCCTTCCACGGCATCATCTTCCGCGGCATGCTCGAGAACATCGCGGGCACCGCCGGCCGCTAGAGCGATCCGCTACGTTGTTCGCCATCCGCTGCAGCAATTGCCGTAGCGGATGGCGAATTCGCGAGCGGATGTTCTCGGGACGACGGATCTGGGTGGTGTGCGGGGAGTGGTCGGGGTAAGCACACCACCACGATCGACCGAGAGTTACACGGCGCAGAGCGGTTTGATTTGGTGCAGGCGCGCGCGGGTT